>NZ_JUEE01000205.1:0-43785 GCF_000802135.1 Desulfosporosinus sp. BICA1-9 | reverse complement strand
ACCTCTAAAGCTTTACGAGCTCATCCAGAGCATAAACCCAGTCATACGAGGATGGGGTAACTACTATCGCAAAGCCCATGTGCGCAAGCTGTTCAACAAGTTACAAAGATGGATTTTACGGAGGATATGGAGTCATCGTCGCAAACGGTGGCGGAACGCCGGGTGGAAGAAATATCCGGTTAAGATGCTCTACGAAGTATATCGTCTAGAGAACCTGACGTCTCTCATACCGGACTTGAACCGAAAGACTGCATCTATTAGATGACATAAAGGAAAGCGGATTACGGGAAAACTGTACGATCCGTTTGAACGAGCGGACGGAGGAAGGCTTCTGCCGACCTCCTTCGACTCTACACTCCGAGAGCGGGAAAGCCGTTCACATGGGGAAGGGATGGACAGAAATATGCAGCCTGTAAAGGAAACCAGTGCCGGACATGTAGGATCGGAAGTACGCTGGCAAACCTCCCTGCGGGGAATAGCAAAGAAGGCAAAAGAAAACAAAACGCACCGGTTTGGGAACTTATATAAACAGCTCAACGTCGAAGCACTGCGTGCATCGTTCTATGACCTAAAGAAGAAAGCTGCAGCAGGAGTGGACAGCATAACGGCCAAGGAATACGCGGAGAAATTGGGAACCAACCTTGAGCAGGTAGTAGAGCAGTTAAAAAGCAAACAATACCGGGCGAAGCTAGTACGAAGAGTGTATATAGACAAAGGCAATGGAAAGAAAAGACCGCTGGGAATACCAGCTGTCTCTGAAAAGATCGTCCAGCGTGCAGCTGCAAAGATCCTTGAGGCTATCTATGAGACGGAATTCAGTGAACACAGCTATGGATACCGTCCTAATACGGGAGCACAAAAAGCAGTAAAAGACTTAACCCATGAACTAAACTTTGGAAAATATAGTTGCATCGTGGAAGCGGACATCCGATGCTTCTTTGATTCGATTGATCATGATTGGCTAATCCGAATGCTGGAACTGCGGATAGCAGATAGAGCATTTCTGAGATTGATCAAGAAATGGCTAAAAGCAGGAGTACTGGATGTTGATGGTTTGGTTAAACATCCAGTAACCGGGTGCCCACAAGGCGGCTTATGCAAAGAAAGTTATTATGCAAAGTAAACTATTGAAGTGCTGATTAATCCTCATATCTTCTTTGATTTACTTTGCATAATGCCCCGAGCTAATTTAAAAAAGCAAGTATGATTTTCCAAGATATTAGATTGGTGGCATCATTAATCGAGAAGAAAACGTATCCTGGTATCAGTTTATTGTGGTATGTCTGGCTGGAGCTAAGATAAATTGTAACTTTAGGAGGTTTTAGATTTGAAATAGCTTAGGATATTATGCAAAGTAAATCTCACAAAAAAGCCGTAAATACAAGGTTTTCGTCGCTTACTTTGCATAACGGATTACTTCGCATAAGGCGGAGTCATCAGTCCGATCTTAGCGAACATCTACCTACATTATGCACTGGATCTATGGTTCGAAAAGAGAGTCAAGCGGTCTTGCAAAGGCATGAACTGTATATATGCAGATGATTTCGTGTGCGCCTTTCAATACAAACAAGACGCGGTGCAGTTTTATCAAGCAGTAGGGGAACGCTTAAAGAAATTTGGACTGGACCTGGCGCAGGAGAAAACCAACATCATAAGCTTTTCACGATTTCGCAAAGAGGAAAACACAAAGTTTGAATTTCTGGGGTTTGAATTTCGCTGGGGAGTGTCTCGCAAAGGAGAAGATATCATCAAACGACGCACAGCACCGGGCAAGTTAAGAAAGTCGTTAGCTGCATTCACAGAATGGTGCAGAGAGATGCGAAATAAGCGTCTGAGAAGGCTCTTTCCTAAACTCATAGCAAAGCTGCGAGGATATTACAATTACTATGGACTGATTGGAAACTATGGCAGCTTGAGCAAATTTCACGAACAAGTAAAGAGAATTCTTTACAAATGGCTCAACCGAAGAAGTCAGCGACGTAGTTTTAATCTGGATGAGTTCACTGCATGCTGGAAACGATATGGCGTTCCAGAACCGAAGATTGTCGAGTCGGATCTAGTACAACTTCACTTTGATTTCTAGTGCTGGAAGTACGGAAGCGAGTATTTTTGAAGAGCCCGGTGCGGGAAATCCGCACGCCGGGATCTGCGCGGGGTGCGTCGGGTAACCGGCGCGTCTACCGTGACTGTAAAATAGCACTATTGGGGGTAGAAGTCATAAGAATTGTTCCCAGCAAGGAGTGAAAGTGTTGCAATTGAATATTATGATTAGGCGTGCAGAGGATAGAGAAAATAAAACCTTAACATCAATTTCATTCGCGGCAAAACGATATTGGAAATATCCTGAAGAGTATTTCGAAGTGTGGAAGGACGAGTTGACGATTACTCCAGATTACATAACTCAGAATGAGGTTCATGTCGCAAAGGTTGATGGGAAAGTAGTTGGGTTTATTTCGATAGTCGAAGTGAAAAATGATTTTAAGGCTGGAGACTTGTTGATAAGAAAGGGTTATTGGTTAGATCATATTTTTGTCCATCCATCTTTTATTGGGAATAGAATTGGCTCTGAACTTATATTTTTTGCTAAGGGATTATGTAAAGAAAAGAATATTAGTTGTTTACATATTCTTTCAGAACCGAATGCAAAAGGGTTCTATGATAGAATAGGTGCCCAATTTATCGAGGCTGTTCCGTCGAATATCAAAGGGAGAACAGTTTCATTATACAAGTTTCCAATATGAGAATTTGCATGTATTTCTATGGGGAAGCGCGACTTTACATAACATGGGATTCCCGGCACTCAGCCATGATAAATGAGATATGACGCGTCGGGAATCCCCAGAACGTTATACGACAGAGCCTTGCATGTCGGTTTTTTGGGATGGAATTAATTGAGACTGTATTACAGGAAAATTTAATTAAAAAAACGACAGCCTATGTAGAGTAATTTAGTTACAGCAAAGAGAGGTTTTCGTCCAATGGAGGTTTCTGAATAAACGAAGGAAAAGTCCTTAGGGAGGTGGATTGCTTGGAAACGCTAAACATACCAATGGAAACTGAGACGATTCCAACATTAATCAACGGGTTCAGTGGAGTAATTATCTTGATAGTTATTTACATTTTAGTACTTTGATGGAAAAACAGGGGCTTTTCATATGCTTGGATCATTGGGCAAGTACTTTTCTTGGTCCTTGGATTTAATTCTACACTCAAGATTTTTGACCGAAAGATGGTACCGAGTGCAATGCTCTCAGAAGAGGTATCATTAGTCATTGGTCTATCTGCACTTTATTGGGCTTTAAGTATGGTATGCATGGTTATCGGAATATGGCAATTAAGTAGCAAAGACAGGAAACAGAGAAAATGATCTTGGATTAAGTTTACAATGTTGTTTTCCAGTCATCATTTACCTAGATAGTATTAGGTACTGTTTACGGTTCGCCAAGGAATTAGGTGTTTGGGTTATTCTAAGTTTCCGACACGGGAGAGGCTCCGTCATATAATAAAGGTTTTACGACACTTTGCAAAGATGAAAGCGGTTGGGACGCGTCGCAAACCCTCGGGACGTTATAGGACATCTTGGTCTTTAATCTAAAGTTCAGTTTTAGATATTACCTAAGTAACATGCTAATATATTAAATTTTAGTACCCTTATCAATATAAAATGCCGTTTTGAAACTCATTTCCTATAACACCACCAGACGTAATTGCGCTGATGTTACACCTTGACGAACTTCCTAGTTCTTCAAGTTCGAAAGTCGCTAGAGTTTTATTCCAAACGATTTTGTAAATATCAGATGAGAGTTGGACTAAATCAGCTTCATACACATCTATTCCGTTTTCATCAGAAAAACCAGTCCATTGAAGCAATTCGAATTTCCCGACTGGTTCCCACGATCTGCCAGGCACACTCACTGCAAATGGAACTGAACTCTGAATATCAAAACTTATGGCTTGTGGTTTAAACATTTTCTTCATAACCTTGTCCCAAACTCGAAATTTTAGTTCTCTCAATTAGATACCTCCTTTATAGACTGCGAAATGCCTATATTATATAACTACGTAGAGGAAGCTAAATTTAAGGAGGTTGAAAAGAGCTTGTATCTTTAATTGAAGGAGGCAGCATATATGCCAAAAGTATATAAATATCATGTATCTCCTGAACAATCATTAATTAATAAAGATTTTGGTAGAATCGATTACTGTGATTCATATCAAATCGTAAAAAGCACGGATGAGACGATTGATAATCTCACAACAGAAATATTTAGGATTCCCAAATGGGTTGATTTTTTAATGAGGATTAGAGGTTCGTTAGTAAGGTTGTTTGGATTAAAAACTGGAAAAAAGAAGGATATTACTGAATCTATTTATTATCCAATTGGTACGAAAGCAGGTTATTTTACAGTTATTTACAGAAATGAAAATGAAATTGTTATGGCTGAAAATGATAAACATTTAAACTTTAGAACAGCTGTTATGAAAAAGAAAAGCGAGCAAGATTGTTCTATTTATCTTACCACGATTGTAAGGTTTAATAATATTTGGTGTAAAATATATTTTTTACCAGTAAAGCCATTTCACCAAATCATTATCAAATCTTTATTAAAGAGGCTATAGCTCTATTTTGTAAGATGATTGAAAGCAAATACCATTTGGTTTTGGCTTTGGGTTATTAATTACATGCAATCGGTAAGTCCGAACTTACAAGTTTTTTCGATCAAAGGAGATGTTTTAAATGGACAAGAAAGAAATTGTAGAGAGTATTTCATACTGTGGACTGATTTGTAGCCTATGTCATCTGGCTGATCAATGCGATGGTTGTAAAAATCATACATATATGTGTACGAACCACTCAGAAAAATGGGACGGATGCCATCATAGAAATTGTTGTATTGAGCAAAACCTAAAAGGTTGTTGGGAATGCGACAATTTTCCTTGTAACAAAGATATGTATAGCCATACTCATGATGTAAGACTTCGTGCGTTTGCGCGTTGCATTCGTGAGGATGGTTTAGATAAATTAGCAGAGTACATAATTGGAAATGAAGAGAAAGGTATAAGATACGGTTATCAAAAAGACTACGATTTCAAACAGAACGAGGATGAAGTATTAGTTATATTAAGGACAGGAGAAGACTGTGACCAGAACTAATGAGCTCTAAACTCAACCAAAGATTGTCGGTTAGAGGTATAGAATCTCGACTGAGGTTGTCTTTGCCGTGGCTTTTTATAACAGAGGGTTTGCGACACTTTGCAAAGATGAGAGCGGTTGGGACGCGTCGCAAACCCTCGGGACGTTATACCGCATCTGGGTCTATAAGGGATTTAAAAGGAGTTATAGATTAATGAGAAAAGTTGATTTATACAGGCAGGTTCTAAAAGAGATAGAAGATTGGGACCAATACCTATTAAACGAGTCTTGCCTTCCTGGACCTAGAGCGAATCTTGAATTGATAGAGGCAGTTGCAGAAGAAGGAACTGAGGAAAGATTTATGCGGTACTTATCTTTCGATGCAGAGAAAGCCCCATTTGGTTCAGTAAGTGAGTTTTTGCCTATTTGTGGTGTTGTTGGTTTAGGAAGTCTGATATCTCAAGGAAATATGAAACATCTTGGTCTCTTGCGTGCGTTTGCTTCAGATATTAGGTGGAGGATCAGAGAAGGGGTAGCGATAGCCTTGCAAAGGTTTGGCGAATCGAATATGGATGTGCTGTTAAATGAGATGATAGAGTGGGCAAAAGGAAGTCTGTTGGAAAAGAGGGCAGTAGTTGCGGCTTTGTGCGAACCAAAACTACTTAAGCAGCCTAAAGAAATTCTAAGTGTATTACAAATACTTGATAAAATTACGCAAGACATCTTAAATGAGGGAAATAGAAAAGATAAGGACTTTAAAGTACTACGAAAAACATTAGGATATGGTTGGAGTGTTGCAGTGGTACCTGATCCTGAGAATGGAAAAAAGCTTATGGAGAAATGGTTTGTAAATGAGGATAAAGATATTAGGTGGATGATGAAGGAAAACTTGAGAAAAAAACGATTAATTAGAATGGATCTAGATTGGACAAGAACTTGGAAATTGAATCTGGGTGTGGAATAGACGTGGAAATATTGGGGTAGCTTTTGTCGACGCCGTATAACATAGCGTTTGCGGACATCTGAGAAAATATGAATGTAATAACAGACGTCGCAAACACTCGGGACGTTAGACGAAAGACCATGCGGGACCAGGCGTCCTTGCTCGGATATGGCGGGGATTGTTGTTGGAGTGATTAATGCGCACCTGTAGATTTTCCGCAACAGTAAAATTATGCGATGTATAAACATTTTGTGAGGTTTGAGATGAACGAAATGAGAGAAGAGTTTATTGCTCCTTGCGGCATGAATTGCAGACTTTGTATGGCTAACCAAAGAGAGAAAAATCAATGCAAAGGGTGTCGGAGTGAGAGTGATATAAGGTATAAAACAAAAGGCAGCACCAGTTGCGTAATCAAAAATTGTCCTGTAATTCAAAGTTACAAATCAGGGTTTTGCTTTAAATGCGACAAATTCCCTTGCCAAAGGCTAAAACAGTTGGATAAACGATATCGAACTAAATATCTCATGAGTATGCTTGAAATCCTTGATCACATTAAGCAATATGGTATGGATGCATTTTTACAGAATGAGGAAATTAGATGGACTTACAAAGAATATGGGAATATTGTTTGTGTACATAAATTGATTTGTGTAGTTTGCAAAACTCCATATATAAAGTGAGATTTCATGATACATAATTAAAAAGTTGTTTCGCAGTTTTCGTGTTTAATGCATTAATACAGTTCGAGGGGGACGTTTAAGGGACTCCCGTCCATGGTCGTCTCTGAATCTTGTGGCATGGCCCGCCGTCTAACACCTCATTCACGAAACTGGCCAAGATGCGGTAGTATGTCGCTTCGTGAATGCCCAGAACGTTATCTGCAATGCGAAGGGAGAACGCTTGAAAGTTTATTCGGAGGGATTGTTGATCTATGCATGAACGGGTAGTGATTTTTGATTGGGGTGACACTGTGATGCGTGATTTTCCTCAATTCAGAGGACCAATGGTATTTTGGCCTCAGGTAGAAGTCACGGAAGGTATTGCGGAATCGTTGCCAGAAATTCATAGACGCTTTTCCATCTGTATGGCTTCAAATGCGGGGGATTCAGATGCAATGCTTATGGCTCAAGCACTTGAAAGGGTTGAGCTTAGGGGCTATTTTGATTTTCTATACACTTCAAAGGAACTCGGTTATAAAAAACCAAGTCCAAAGTTTTTTCAAGAGATCGTGGATAGAATTGCAGTTAGGCCGGTACAATGTGTAATGGTCGGAAATGATTATGAAAAGGATATTGTTCCAGCAAAAATGACTGGGATGAAGACGATACTGTATCAAAGGAACTTGGTCTCCGGAACTCCTTTGGCAGATGCGACTATTCAATCAATGTATGGGTTGCTTCAATGTCTTAAGGATTTACACACTTAGTTAGTTGCGCGGGAGAACGATTGTATTAGTATTCTTTGTGGCCCCACACAGCAGATAACAGAGGGTTTGCAACACTTTGTAAAGATAAATGTGGTTGGGATGCGTTCAAACCACTGGACGTTATACGACAGGGCTAGGTCAGAAAGGAGTTGGAAGTAGATTGAGAGAAGCAAGTATTATTGAGAATACCAATCATCCTCGGACACGACAAAGTATCGCTACAGACTTTGAGAGACTTGGCTTGGAAAAAGGAATGACAGTAATAGTTCATTCATCTTTGAGTTCCCTTGGTTGGGTAAATGGTGGCGCAGTGACTGTAATTCAGGCCTTAGTTGACGTAATTACCCCGTTAGGAACTATAGTCATGCCCACTCATTCAGGCGATTATTCCGATCCAACCTTGTGGGGTAATCCCCCAGTTCCTGAAGACTGGTGCACTATAATTAGGGATACTATGCCGGCTTTTGATCCCCAAATTACTCCATGTAGAGGAATGGGAGTAATTCCGGAAGTATTTAGAAAGTGGCCTGATGCCGTACGAAGTTCACATCCGTCATCTTCATTTGCAGCTTGGGGGAATCATGCGAACTATATTGTTTCCAATCAACCTTTGGACTTTCCAATGGGCGAGCAATCACCGTTGAGTCACTTATATGATTTAGATAGTAGTGTATTGTTATTAGGGGTAGGTTTTAGCAACAATACATCATTTCACTTGGCAGAGTATAGGTCAAACAAAAGAAACGTGTGTGAGGCAGCTGGCCCTATCATTGTCAATGGAAAGCGTGTGTGGACGACATATAAGGATATCGAATTCGAAACTGAAAAGTTTAAACAAATAGGTCAAGACTTCAAACTAACTGGGAATAAGGTTACTAATGGAATTATTGGTTCGGCAAATACCAAGTTATTTAGTCAAAAGGAGGCAGTTGATTTTGCTTTAGAATGGATAACCCGCCCCATCGTATAACAGAGGGTTTGCTACACTTTGCATAGAAGGAAGAGGTTATGACGCGTCACAAACCCTCGGGACGTTATGTGCAATTGGCTATTCAAGTATAAATGGAGTGAAATATTTGAAGAAGAGCTTACTGGTTTTTTTAATCGTTTAAAACTGTATCGGAATTACTCGAATACTAAAGTGAATTTGTTAGTATGAATTGGGGAAGATTCATTGAATATCTAAGTATTATCAACTCAATCATACACCTGTCCGTGACAGTGAAAAGGAAGTATCTTTTTTATGGATCTAAATACTTTTGAAATAAGAGATAACTGCAGAAAAAACTTAAATAAATATACAATTAAAGCGTTTTCTATAATTCCGAAAATCGATAATCCACAATTATTAGACATGGGATGCGGTACCGGAGTGCCAACACTCTTGATGGAAGTTTGCAATGGTAAGATTTATGCCGTTGATCCCGATAATTCATCTTTGTTTTGGTTAAAGGAAAAAGTAAAGAAATTGAACTATTCAGATAGGATTCGAATAATTCATGCTTCGGTTTTAATAATGATCTATTTGATAAGAAATTCGATATAGTTTTAGCCGAAGGTTTATTAAATGTGATTGGTTTTGAAAAGGGCTTGGCTATCCTTATTAAGTACTTAAAAAATAATGGCTATATAATAATTCATGATGAATTAAATAATGATACAGAAAAGAGAATCATATTCGAAAGATGCAATTTGGAATTAATAAACTCGTTTGAGTTAAATGAAAATGTGTGGTGGAATGATTATTACTACTATCTAGAAAAGGCAATAAAACAAATAGATAATAACTCATTATTCCAAAAAGAAATTAATGAAATAGTTGAGTATAAGAAAAATCCAAAGATATTCAGATCAATATATTATGTTTTACACAAATAGATATATATCTTGAGATTGGGTACCTACCCATTATCCTAGCAAATTATATACAATTATTAAGAATGTCTTTTTAATTGGTCTCTGCCCTAGCTTTAAAACCTTTAAGCATTTTTCTTTCCATGATAAAGGCTCCGGGTTCCATGATCACATAGGTACCAATAAGAGCACCTAGTGAAGTGTTATCGCTTTCAATTCGGGTCCGGATAATTAATCTAGTTCTTTCATTATCGATTTTTTTTTCCAAGTAATAAACCCAGGTCCAGTTGATAAACGGCTGTTCGACACGTTCGTGTAGAAGCATGACATTACTAGGATCAAGTCTCGTTACGGTTAATCCATTGTTAGGAGCTATTTCAAGACGATTGAACTCTACTTTGAGAATCATTTAGTTTTGTAGCAGTCACTTTCCTCACTCTCCTAAATTGGATAATTTGACCAAGATTTCGTCATTAAGGTATTAGTTACCTCTTTTTCTAAAGATGTATGAAAGACTAAATTCGGAAGTAGTATTATTAATTTAAGGTGCTTTTGAGGTTGAGATTGTACGATTACCTAGCCAGCCTCTGGGAAGTATATTTATATGCAAGGAGTGAGTGAGGAAATGAGAGAAATTATCGAAAGGCTAAACTACTTAATTCAAGCAGTCCCCAAAAGAGTCCAACAGTTTTCAGAACAGGAATTTTCAGCACAGTTAGTAAGTAAATGGTCCAAAAAGGAGATATTAGGACATTTATGCGATTCCGCCACCAACAATTATCATAGGTTTATTAAAATCCAGTTTGATAGGCAACCCTTTATAGTAGTTCCTTATAACCAAAACAACTGGGTATTGATTCAGGACTATCAAGGTATACCAACTGACGAGATTGTTGACTTTTGGACAACTTTAAATAGACATATTGTTAGAGTCATAACGAAGATTCCAGAAGAGAAACTATTGTACCTGTGTGATATAGGTGATAATAAATCCATTACTCTATCAGAGCTAGTTCTAGATTACTTGCGACATATAGATCATCATCTAAGGCAAATCTTTGGTACATCTGACGTTTAAGTAATTTGTATAGATGTTCTTTGCCGTAGCATCGGATAACAGCGTATTCCCGTAATCTGAGAGAATATGTAAGTAGTAAGCAGACTTTGGGAATACGCGAGGCGTTATCTGAAAGTCTGCGGAACGAAAAGGTAGGACGGAACATGTTTGAATTTGTGGTTGATAATGAGGTAGTATTAAAACTGTTAGATACCATACATGCGGATCAATTGTCTGAATTGACCGATTCATGTCGGCCATACCTTAAGGAATGGCTTCCATGGGTTGATGGATCGAAGAGCGTTGAAGACACCAAAGCTTTTATCGAAATGACGAAAAAGCAGTTTTCCTCAAATAACGGGTTTCAGGCTGGAATTTGGTACAAAGGAAGTATTGCAGGCGTTATAGGTTTCTATGGAATGAATTGGTCTAATAAATCAGTGAGCATCGGATATTGGCTTGGCGCGACTTATCAGGGAAACGGGGTTATGACGAAGGCCTGTAAAGCTTTTGTAGACTATGCTTTTAGAGAGCTAAAGCTTAATAGGGTTGAAGTGAGATGTGCAGAGGGAAATACCAGAAGCAGAGCAATACCTGAACGGTTAGGTTTTGTTAAAGAGGGAATCATCAGGGAAGCTGAGTGGCTTTATGACCATTACGTTGATGATGTAGTATACGGAATTCTTTCTCGGGAATGGCTATGAGGAAGGGGTACAGCGGTGAAGAATGACTAGTTCTTTCGGATGAGTTTAAGGAGAAACTAAAATGCGCAAAAAGTTACGTACTATTCTTTTTTCGATAATATATGTATTGCTAACGGTGGTAAAGATGTTTACAGGAGTAGTTGTAGGGTTAGGCGAGCCAACCTACAGTTTAGTGGCTAAGACTTATCCTACTATAAAAAATACTTGGAGCATGGGGGAAGAGAATGCAGTCAATATCGCACGACATCAAGGAACCTGGTACTACGAAAAAGATTATTGGTTATTAAGTGCCAACGAAAATGGTTTTTCAGGGGATTTCAGTTATTATCTTCTAATACTAGTATGGTGGCTTGTGACGTTATTAATTTTTATCAAGGTAGTAAGGTTTTTACTTTCTAAATATAATATTATTGTATAAATGCCCAGAACGTTATGAGACATCTAGGTCGTTAAATAATGTTTGGGGAGGCGTATATGGAAATAATGAAGGTTATGATTTTTGGTGGGACAGGTTTTGTCGGAAGAAACCTTACTGAGGAATTACTTGCGAATGGGTATCAGGTATATGTGGTAACGAGAAATCCTCAAAAAACCGCCAGTCGATTGGGAAATAAAATTAAGGTAATAGAATGGGACAATATTTCCCCTCTATCTTCGATTTTTAATCTGCAAATTGACGTAGTAATTAACTTATCGGGTGAGTCAATCGGTAATCGTCGCTGGACCAATTCAGTAAAAGAAGAAATTATATCAAGTAGGATTAGAATAACGGGTACAATTGTTGATGCCATTAATAGTGGTACTATTCAGCCAAAAGTTCTAATTAATGCTTCAGCAGTTGGATATTATGGCTTCCGTGAGGACGAAGAGATAACTGAGTCTGAAGAAGAAGGACAGGATTTCCTAGCACAAGTCTGCCGAGATTGGGAAAATGAAGCTTACAAGGTTCAAGTTGATTCAACAAGAGTAATAACTATTCGAATTGGCGTAGTTTTAGGGAATGAAGGTGCACTAAACAGAATGGCATTACCATTTAAATTTTACTTAGGGGGCCCATTAGGTAAGGGCAATCAATGGCTCTCCTGGATACATATCCAAGATTTAACGAGTATGATAAGGTTTCTAATCGAACATCAGGAGCTAGCTGGTTCAATAAATGCTGTTGCTCCAAATCCAGTAAGAATGAGAGATTTCAGCAAGATACTAGGCAAAGTCCTAAATAGACCATCATGGTTACCAGTTCCAGAGATAGTATTAAAGATAGCATTAGGTCAAATGGCGGAAATGTTATTACATGGACAACGAGCTATGCCGAAAATAATTCTCAGTACTGATTTTGAATATAGGTTTCCAAGCTTAAAGGCAGCTTTAGAGAATGCTCTGGGTATGCAAAGGGGTTTTAAGACGGAGTAGGTGCGCAATTTATATGGTCGGTGTGTTATTGTGAGATTGCAGTTTTTGATTGCATGGCTAATTATTCTTACTGTGGGAGTGAGGGGATAATGTTTTGAAATTCACCGAAAAGCTAATTGCCCCATGTGGAATAAACTGTGGTGTTTGCTTTGTATATTTAAGAGAAAAAAATAATTGTTGTAGTTGTCTGAGTACCGGAACGAATAAACCTGCACATTGCAGTAAATGCAGAATTAAGTTTTGCGATGAACATGACAAATCAGAGTTTAGATATTGCTATGAATGTCATAAATTCCCTTGCACTAGATTAAAAGGTTTTGATAAGAGGTATATTAAAAAATACCATTTAAGTTTAATACAAAATCTCAAGTACATTAACAAATACGGAGTGCTTCAATTTATTAATATTGAAAATGAAAAGTGGAAATGTAATAATTGTGGTGAAGTGCTCAGTGTTCATAAGGATAGTTGCCTTAAATGTGGAAGTGAGTATAGAAAATCGCCAACTGAGCAAAATCTTTAACAAACATTATCTTTTAGATGTTCTCCGCCAAACGACGTATAACAGAGTATTTGCATCACTTTAGTAAAGATGAAAGTGGTTGGGATGCGTCGCAAACCTTCGGGACGTTATACGAAACCGTACGTGAAAAGCCGCACGTTCATGTGCGGATTTTCTTTGTAGTTATAATATGAGGACGCGATCAAAGAGAATACTCGGGGGGCCGGGTAACAGGTGACTCTACCTTGACGACCAAATCGTTATGTCGGAGAAAGGATGGCGTGTCAGTGGAAAGAACGTTGGTTGAATTGATTATTCTAACGTCTATAATCCACCTTGTCGATACTCTTGCATATTCTGTGAGGCTAAACTCTGTTAAGAGTGGGCAAGTTGCATTATCCTTTTCTTTATTTAATCTCATCGCACTTGTTTCACGTACTGCAAATACCTTACAAGCTCCATTGATTGCAGGTATTATAGGAATAAGTATTAGTCACGGTTTAAATCCAATAATGGATATGCGTAAGGTGATTTTTGCTGCAACGATTGGAACTCTATTAGGTGTACTTTTAATTCCATCATTTCTTAAGGTTTTTGAGAAAGCAGTAAACCGCCTAGAAGTAACAGGTTCTGTCCCATCTCTTGTGGTTGAGGCCTTACAGATAAATAATATTAAACGAATCGTAAAAAGTGTTACAAAACCATCCAAGACAATGTTGGAAAGATTAAGGTATCGAGAAATCCCAAAGCGATTGCTTATTTTAAATGCATTAGTCACAGGAATATATACGATCGGCGTTCTTTCAGCAAGTTATGCGGCAACGTTGGTTTCAGTGGAGCATAGACTTGCGGTTGTTGCCTCATCAGGAATGATCAATGGGATTGCGGCTATTTTACTAACGCTCCTCATTGATCCAAAGGCAGCTATGATAACTGACCAGGCTTTAAGAGGAAAGAGACCCTATGGCGATGTTAAGGCTCTAGTGGTGTTGCTTATTACTTCAAAGGTAGTTGGTACTTTGTTAGGTCAGGTACTATTCTTACCCGCAGCTCGGCTAATTGCTTCTTTTTACTTGTAGTGACGACTTTACGGTCAATTTACTTTCAGATCTACGAATATGATTATAAATGGCGGTTTAGGAGAAAGCGTTTTACCAATAAGGTTTTATAATAGACCGGAAATTGTACTAGTAACCTTAGTTTCCCCTGAGATATAACCAGCCGGCCCTTTTAGAGTTTGAAGATGGTCGAATTGTCATGGTAAAAGTAGATATTTCCCGTGTGTCTATGGTATAGTAAATTCGAAAGAAATGGTTGGTTACATTGTTATATTTGTAATAGTTTACACCCGAGAATAATAAAGGGGCTATCTAGAAGTATGAGTGTTTTATTTTGCCGTGATTGCGGCGTCGATATATCAGGTGAACCGCTTTTTCGGCGGATTAGTTTTGCTTTGGAAAATGGAGAAAAGGCTGCCTTGGTTGGACCGAATGGGGCGGGTAAAACAACCCTGATTCGGGCTTGTTTAGGGGATGTGCGTTTAGAAGAGGGAGAAGTTCAAATTCTCGGTTCTTACGGGTACTTACCCCAAACTCCTATTGTGGAGGATGAGGGGAATGTCTTTGAGTGTGTGATCCAAGAACGAGTAGATTTATTGCAAATGCAGGAGCAACTGCGTGAATTAGAAGAAAAGATGGCTTCGACGCCCAGTGAGAAAGTCATGGAGCAATATGCAACTTTGACCGAATCGTTTGAACGCCAGGGAGGCTATGCTTTAGAAGCCTTAGTCAGGAGAATCCTGGCTGGTCTAGGACTTGATGCAGAGATGAACTCTCAAGTTGCTAGGTTAAGTGGAGGCCAGAAGACACGGTTGGCTTTATGTAAGCTTTTGCTTCGAGCGCCCGAAATCCTAATTTTAGATGAGCCAACAAACCACTTGGATATCGCTGCCATGGAGTGGCTCGAAGGGTACTTGAGAGATTATGCTGGGGCCCTGCTGATTGTTTCTCACGACCGATACTTTTTAGATCGCATCGTGACGCGAGTGTTCTGTTTAGAAAATGGTGGGTTAAAAGGGTATACAGGGAACTATTCGGAATACGAATTATTGAAAGTTTTAGAAGCTAAAACTCTTAGCCGGGAAGCTGAGCGCTTAGCGAATAGAATCGCTAAACTAGAGGAGTATGTCCGCAGAAATAAGGCGGGAGTCAATTCCAAGCAGGCGCGTGGGCGAGAAAGCCAGCTCCAGAAACTCAAGCCGATTCAGGTTGCTAAGATAGATCATGGTCTTTCTATTTCACTGGGAAGTGGAGGGCGAAGTGGGGATCGAGTCCTTTTAATAGAAGATCTTTCGATTGCCTTCGGAACTCGACCTCTTTTTTCAAACGTCCAAGTAGATTTGCGTCGTGGAGACCGAGTAGCCTTACTGGGCAAAAATGGCGTTGGAAAAACTACGATCCTTAAGGCGATTCTCGATCAGGCTCCTTATAAGGGAACCATCCGTTTAGGAGCCAATGTAAAGATTGCTTATTACTCTCAGGAACATGAGAATCTGGGTACTGCGGGGACGGTGATGGATGAGATCCGGAACGCTTCAAAATTAAGGGACCCGGAGATTCGAAATCTACTGGCTAGATATGGTTTTAGAAAAGATGATGTCTTTAAACTGATATCTGTGCTGAGCGGGGGAGAAAAGAGCCGTTTAGCTTTATGTAAACTTTTTTTGGAGCAAGGAAACTTGCTCTTGCTCGATGAACCAACGAATCACTTAGATGCTGAAACCCGTGGAGTGCTGGAAGAAGCCCTTCAAGAGTATGAAGGAACCGTGTTAGTAGTTTCCCATGATCGCTATTTTTTGGATAAAGTGGTAAATAAGATTGCAGAACTCACCCCTCAGGGCCTGTCGCTTTTTGAAGGAGATTACACTGGGTTCAAGGAATATAAACAACAAGAAGAAATAGTCCTTGCCCCCATCGAACGAGGTTCGAAGCTGCAATCTAATGCTCAGGATCTACAGGAAAGCCGCAATTTAGCTCGAGAAAAAAAGCGGATGAAGCAACTCGAAACCGAAATCGAAGAGTTGGAAGAAACCCTCCTCCGCTTAGAATCAGAACTGACCTTAGCAGATACAAATTATGAATTGGCTATGAGACTTCATGAAGAGTGCGAACAGGTTAGGCAACGCCGAGATCGTGCTTTAGAAGAATGGATTACTGGAAATGATTGATTTCACCAAATAGCCTTTGAACCCATATATTATCCTGAAGTCGCAAGGTGGAGGGATACATATGGGAATAGCTATGCTTATGGCATTAGCTTTAAGTTTGGATGGGTTTGGGGTTGGATTAGCGTATGGGTTACGTCGTATTCGCATACCCGTCAATTCTCTTATTGCTATTGCAATGTGTACAGTAATGGCTATGGGGATATCCATGCTCTTTGGAGGTTGGGTATCATTATGGCTTAGGTTAATTCCGGTGCGTTTATTAGGAGCTTCAATTTTACTATCCTTGGGTATTTTTCAATTAGGTAAAGCGATCTGGAACCGTAAAGAGGAGGTCCTTCCAGAAGCAGTACCGGCGTTGGCTGTAGTCCACCCCAATCCCGTTTTGGAGCCCGTTTTCCGATTCCAATTACGATTTTTTGGCTTAGTGATTCAGGTGCTTAAAACGCCGGATATTGCGGATGTCGATCGTTCTGGGGTGATAAGTCTGCGAGAGAGTGTCTTACTGGGATGTGCCTTGGCAGTGGACGCTTTTGCCAGTGGGATTGGTGCAGCAATGGCGGGTATGACCTTCTGGATCATTGGAATCGCGGCCTTAACTCTCATTGTGATGTTGCGTATAGGGCAACTAATGGCGGGCAAGGTTCCGGAATACTGGACAAACAAGGCCGAGTACTTACCGGGTATTGTATTAATCTTGGTTGGACTCAGTAAATTAATTTAAAGTGAGGTAACTAATGTTTACTATCGGTTTAACGGGTGGGATCGGAAGTGGTAAATCAACGGTAGCCCAGTGGTTTGAAAAACAGGGAGTCCCCGTGCTTGACGCTGATAAAACCGTGCATAGCCTGTTACAGTCCGACTCGTTGGTGATTTCAAAAATAGTTCGTGATTTCGGGACGGAAATCCTCGATGAAAAGGGGCAAATCATTCGTTCCAAACTAGGTCTGCAGATTTTTAATGATGAAGATGCACGAAAGCGCCTTGAGCGCATCGTGCATCCTCGCGTGGTTGAATGCATGAAGGCGGAAGAAGCCGTCCTTCTGAATAGCAGAACAAAAGTTTGTGTGTGGGATGTACCTTTACTCTTTGAGGCAGGGTTTGAAAAGTTTGTGGATGAGGTATGGGTAGTGTGGATACCACGGGATCTTCAGATTCTTCGTCTTCTTGCGCGGGACAAGCTAAACCTTAGTGAGGTCGAAGCACGAATTGCTGCGCAAGGGTCGTTAGATGATAAGCGACAGCGAGCAGACGTGGTGATTGATAACTCTGGTAATCATTTGCAAACTGTTAATCAACTTGAAGAAGCATGGAAAAGAATAATTAATCAACTGGCTCGATGAATCATAATCATTGACCCCCTGCTAATAGATTAAATAGCACAGCGCTTTATGAGAGAGGGGATGGGACGGATAAAAGGAAATATAAGTTTTAAGCGATCACACAAAAACCTAAGTTTATTCATATTTCTTGCCGTCCTTGTGGGTTATTGTATAACTCAGATTCCCAGCTTGCAGAAGATTATCTATCCTTATCCTCATCGAGCCGTAATTGAAAACTATGCCGCACAATATGGAGTAGACCCTTTACTGGTTATCGCAGTAATTCGGGAAGAAAGCAAGTTTTTGCCGCAATCTGAATCTCACAAAGGGGCTATTGGCTTGATGCAATTAATGCCCAGCACAGCACAATCGATCGCTGTAACCATAGGAGATAAATCATTTTCTAGTAAGGATTTACTCCAACCGGAGAAGAATATACAATATGGAACTTGGTACCTCTCTAGCTTGCAAAAAGAGTTTTCTAATGACAGACGGTTGGTAATCGCAGCTTATAACGGTGGAAGAGGACATGTCAAAGAATGGATTAGCTCCGGTCAAATTGACCCTAAAAATATCCAAATCCAAGACATTCCTTTTCAAGAAACAAGGGATTATGTCGGACGTGTCTTGAATAGTTACCAAAAATATATTAAACTTTACCGTAACTAAGTTAACTCTAGAGTAGCATCCCATTGATTAAGCCAATTATTGAAAACTGGAGTAATCACCATGGGTAAGCGGGATAGTATGAATCATAATGAGATGGGAGATAGCTCTTTTGAAAGAGGTTGACGCGGAAGAGGTTAAACGGATTTTGACTCGACTTAAAACAGTTCGTGGTCACATTGCAGGAGTAGAACGCATGATAGAGGAGGAGAAGAGTTGTGAGGAAATCTTATTACAACTCGTTGCTATCCGTTCCGCTGTGCATAAAACTTCAGTCATTATAGCACAACGTTATGCTAGTTCCTGTCTTCTAGAGGCGATTGACTCTGGCGAGGATCGCCAAGAGGTTCTGAACAACGCGATTGAAACTCTCATGAAACTTAATCAATAATCTAGGCCTGCAATCCAAACATAAATAGATCATCGGACAGGTAATCATTTAAGCATGAGGTTGTTGCCTGTTAGTAGTACTTTTTGCGCAAAACAAAGCAGAATAAAACAAAGTTGAACAAATCAAAACAGAAAAAAACAGACACAAAGTAGGAGCCCTTACCAAACTTCAAGTTTGATAAGGGCTTTTTGCATTATTCAGTTCCGGGTGACGAATAGTTTTATTTTTACTTCAGTGAACCTATAATTTCATGATAGTCATATCCGGGGACTGCGTTTACGATATCCTTCATATAGGTGTTGGAAGGTATGTTTTCAGGGAGCTTAAAAATCCGATAAAACTCTTCGATATCAAGCTTTACGGTTTTTGCCGCATCACTTATCGTCATAGAGCCTTTTATACCCTCTAGATCGACCTTAGTTTGGGGTTCGCTCAATATAAGGTCAGCTTGATCCGTTGTCAAAGTTAAGGATTCTTTAACTTTATCAAAATCATAGCCTAGAGCGACTTGAGAAATTTCTTTCATTTTTGTTTCTGCAGGAACGTTTTCCGGAATCTCAAATTTAATGTAAAACTCCGTAAGGTCAGTTTGGGTTGATTCCGCTGCTTCCTTGATGCTCATATACCCTTTAACTTCATCATAATTAATGAATTCTCCTACTTTTAGTGGGGCTGCGGTTAGTTCAAAGATTCCAGTAGCCTGTGCAGCAAATATTGAGCCAAAGAACAGCACCAGCACCAGAATGATCACAGTAAAAGGTTTAATTATCTTATTGGAGAACTGGTTATCAAGAGCGCCTGCGGTAGGGCAGTTTAAAACACAGGTCTGACAATTCATGCACTCCGGGGATGTGACTTTCAAACCGTGCTGGACATCAAGGCTCATCGGACAGACTTTATTGCATATTCCGCAATCAATACATAAACTTTCGTTCCTAACCACTTTAAAAGGGCTGGTTTTACCTACCATTCCGTAAAGTGCCCCTACTGGACAAAGATATTTGCAAAAAAATCTGTCATAGATCAAGGAACCAAGAACCGTTACGACTAGAATAATCAACCCTACTGCCGATTCAGCCCACACACTCTCCAAGCCTTCCGGAAGATGAGCATATGCAGACCAAGGATCGTAGGGAGCCATCCAAAGTCCGGCAGTTTTCCAAGCATAAAATACTGTAACAGCTAACACAACGTATTTTAAATATCTCAGAGCCTGATCAAGCTTAGAAGGTACAACCATCTTGCGCTTGAAAATCTTCTGACCTAGTTTTGCAAAGAATTCTTGAATCGCTCCAAATGGACAAATCAACCCACAGAAAGAACGTCTGAAAAGGATAGCAACAACTAGAGTGATTACAAACAAGGTCATTGTTCCTGTAAATATTTTACTGACAAAGCTCCCAGTTGTGAATACCTGGTAAAGGCTCTCAAGTCCTCCGAAAGGACATAATGCATGGATTGAAGGTGCCTTTGTTGCTCCTAAGACTTGATGGAGATATGCCGATGTACTAATAAGCACAACGAATAATGCCAATAGACCCCATCTCAGATACTTTACTTGCTTATTATTCTTCAATTAATGCCACTCCTATTGCTGTATTTTTAATATAGTTTAAATAAAGAAATGATGCTAAGTTTGTCTAGTCTTAATAATGTTACGCATTTTTATAAACTCAACCGTACTTATGTTTCCTAAGGCATATTTCTCCTTGAGTAGCATAATCGCTGAACTATTAGAATCTTCGTCTTCTAAAAGGGACTTAACTTCATAGTATTTATCGTCATCTATTTCGTTTTTTGCGTATCTTTGATTTAAAATATCGGAGATTCGGTTATGTTCAGATTTATTTTTTTTTGGTTGCATAAATACCAAGAAGAAAATAGTAATAGCTATAAGAAGGACTCCTATCGTAAAGAACGGTGAATAAAGAAGATTGGTGCCAATATTGTGACCATACCTCATCCATATCCCTCCTAACAACTAATGTCAGCATAGGCGACTCCAGCCACTCCTAAACTTCCAACTATTGTGGCAACTGCAATGGGTTTTTTGAAGTTTTCATAAAATACACGCTCCTTTTCATTTCGTTTATTTATAGCTTATGGCTTTATTATGGAGAGCAATTATGGCATAAGTTTGACAAAAGTTCGAACCAACTATGTCATTTTTTTGTGTCGACTGTTCATCAACATCTTAAGGGGGATAGAAGGCGTAGATATTCACTGAGCATAATGATTAATTCACAAAGGATTCTCTCTTATAAAGCCCTATCTTCCGTAGGCTAGGTCTTTATATAATTATTTTAGTAATTGCCAGTAACTAGGTTAGTTTCCAATTGATTTATCTCGATAAGAGGAATATAATCAAATTGGGCATATGCTCAAAAGGGGTTGATGCGATGTCAAGACGGCGTTGTTGTGGCCATATCGATGAAGGAATAGTATGTCAAACATTTATTCCTCAGGGCCAATCACGTTGGCCGGAAGTCATAGTCCAGCTTGAAGAATTAGAGGCCATCCGTCTTAAAGACAAAGTGGGTTTAGATCAGGTTGAGTGTGCTGCATCTATGGGGGTTTCAAGAGCTACCTTTCAGCGAATCTTAGGAGGAGCTAGGGCGAAAATTGCTACGGCTTTAGTAGAAGGACGACCGATAATTATTCGGGGAGGAAACTACATGGTCAAAAACCGGGTGTTTGAATGTCTCGGTTGCGGACAAGTCTGGGAGGCTGAACCGTGCACTGTAGGTGGAAAACACGGCTATGAAATTGCATGTCCCAAGTGTGGGAGTATGAAAAAAATGAAGCTTGACAAAGGGAGTAAGCAGACATGTAGTGGTGGTCATCAAGCTGAGCAGGGCAAAGGTGGTTGTTGTGGAGGAAATTCCTAAAATAGTTTGATCATGTTTAAGGAAAAGGGGGATTATATTGCGTATAGCGATTCCTGCTCAGGGGCGTGATCTAGATAAGTTGATGTGTGAGCGATTTGGATGTAGCCCTTATTTTCTTTTTTGCGACTCGGAAGATCCACAAGGTACTGCTGTGTATAGAAATAATCCTTCCTTAATAGGGACCGATGGTGCTGGTATTGTCGTTGCAGAATACATGGCTAGCGAACACGTCGAACTAATTATAGCCTGTAAATTAGGTCAAAATGCTTTGAAGATAACTCGAGCTGTTAATATTTCGACCTATTCAGCACCCCAAACCATGACCCCTAGGGAGGCTATCGTGGCCTGGAAAGAGGGTAATTTAGTTGAGTTTACTTAAGTTGAAGCTTAAGCATTGAAAACCGACTTGAAACTGAGGTCAAGCGTTCATCTTGGCCAGCTCAGACTGTCCAAGAGACGTTAATTTTTATAATTTAGGAGGGTCCATAATGTCAAAAAAGATTGCAATCCCAACAAACGGTGAAGTTCTCGATCCCCATTTTGGAAGAGCTTCAGGATTTACAGTGTTTGAAATTGAAGGCAATGAAGCGCGTTTTGTCGAAGCCCTTAGTGCTGCGGGTCTTCAACATCAGCATGCAGGACTTGCGAATATGTTCAAGAGTAAAGGCGTAGAGGTGCTTGTTTGTGGCGGTATTGGCGGTGGCATGATTAATGGTCTTAATGCGGTTGGTCTTGAGGTTGTATCGGGCGCCTCAGGAAACGTGACTGACGTCGCAAAGTCTTATGCTCAAGGAAAAATAGTGAGTACTGGATCTATTTGTCAACATGATCACGGTGATGGGCATAATCACGAACATCATCATTGAGCCAAACTTGACAAAGAAAGAATCTGAGGAGTAAGATGAATTTGGATTATTAACCCTTAGGTGGTAAAAAATGTTAAATTGAATGGGAGGAACCATCGTGAGCGAGTCGTGCAATAGTTGTGCAGCAGCAGGGTCGTGTAATACTGAGAGTTGTTCTAGTGAACCCCAATTGACTAAGGCTCAAAAAGTAAGCCATGTTAAGAAAGTAATAGCAGTCATGAGCGGTAAAGGGGGAGTAGGTAAATCCTCTGTAACTGGCATGTTAGCAGTAAGCCTTATGCGCCAAGGCTATAAAGTCGGAATTTTGGACTCGGACATAACTGGCCCAAGTATCCCAAAAATATTTGGCATTAAGGAAAGGGCAGGAGCGAGCCAAGGTGGTATTATTGCACCAACAAGTCGTGGTGGTATTAAAGTCATGTCTCTCAATCTTATGATTGAAAACGAAGATGATCCCGTGATCTTACGTGGACCGCTGATCACTCAAGTCGTCAATCAATTTTGGAAGGACGTAATTTGGGGAGAATTGGATTATCTATTAATCGATATGCCTCCTGGTACAGGGGATGTCGCTATCACGATATTCCAATCGTTGCCGATCAATGGGGTAGTGATGGTGACAAGTCCGCAAGCCTTAGCGAATATGGTAGTGCGCAAAGCGATTAAAATGGTCAGGAATTATGAACCGCCAATTTATGGATTGATAGAAAATATGGCTTATGTGCAGTGTCCTGATTGTAGTAAGCAGATAGAAGTCTTTGGAAAACCACAAGGTGAGGAAGAAGCTAAGCGTAATTCTATTCCTTTCTTGGGAGCACTGCCGCTTGATCCAGCTTTATCTGCGTTGTCAGATGCTGGCAAGATTGAAGATTATCAATCGCCAGACTTTGATCAGATCGCAAACATGTTAGCTGAACAGATAAAAACGAATAGTAACAAAAATCTAGCCTAAGTTAAACCTTTTGGGGTTTGTATGGTTATTCTAAAGGCCCTTGCTTAAAGTTAAAATTAAGCAAGGGCCTTATTTTGTATTATTTGCGACGCTCTATTTCCGCTTGTAACTCTGTTATGGATTCCTTTAACAACTGTATTTGGAATTCATAGCGTTTAACAGTGCGACCGGGGAGGTGAATCCCAGTCTGCTTTAGCACAAAACTTTGTTCCTCTTCCAACTCTTCCAGTTCCTCAGACAAAGTTTGTAAGCGTCTCGTCAAATCCTCATTACGTAATATCGACAAATCTTCCATCAACGTATATCCCTTCACTAGTTATTGATTAATTAAATATAAGAAGCCATTTAATGACATTCTTTTTCTAAGGTTACCTTCTTGACCAATATAATGTTAAGTTGTATGCTAAAGGTAACATCCACCCCCCTCTGGAGAGGGTATCTCAATTATAACCCTCTTAATAAAGGTAATCAATAAGCTTTATTACCAAGTGAATATCTTATCAAAGTCATCAAAGTGCTATGAAGTGTTAACTTAAAATAATATTGATGCCCTCCGATCAGATACAAGAAAAAATACGAATATGAAAGGAAGAGAGACCTTGTCAAAAAATGTAGACCCAGAAGAAACAAAAAGTATCATTACTCGACTTAAAACAGTGCGTGGTCATATTTCGGCGGTAGAACGAATGATGGAGGAAGAAAAGAAATGTGAGGAAATATTCTTACAACTCGTCGCTATCCGTTCAGCTGTGCATAAGGTATCGGTAATTGTCGCGCAACGCTATGCAAAAACGTGTATGGCCGATGCGATTGAAGAGGGGGAGGACCTCGAGACTGTGCTAAATAGAGCCATAGCTACATTAATGAAACTCAATCAGTGAATATAATAATATACAATAAGCGTAATTCTATTCGATTAATAAACTATCAGAAACTATGCTCTCATGCCGTTATCCTTTCAATAAGGATGACGGCATTTTATATAAATAAATTGTAAGATGAGAAAGTGAAATTATTATTATTTTACTTATTGATCTGCAATAGATTAGATGCTATCCTTAAAATATAATCCCAACCGGGGGGGGTATTTGGTGTTAGAGTGTTCTTATTGTGGGAAATTGGTTTCAGAATTTCGTCCTAAATTTTAGAAATGATCGTCTATGGCATGAAAGATCAAATTCTGCCAAGCAAATCGATTCAAATGTGTATCCAGTGCGGAACGTGCGGTGCCAATTGTCCTGCGGGTTTCGAACTTTACGAAGTGATGAATACCCTGCGGGCGATGGCCAAAGAAGAAGGGTATACATCAAACGAAACGAAAATTCCTAAGATGAATAAGATTTTCCTGGGAGAAGTTCGGAATATCGGGCGGATGCATGAAGTCGGTCTCATGGTCAAGAATATGCTTTCCCAAGGAGAACTGGTCCGGGATGTGGCAGCTCTGATTCCGATCGGTCCGCCGATGTTCTTAAAGGGTATTATGGGAATCGGTGACATCTTACCACGTAAGATTCACGGACAGGCCGCTGTAGCTAAAATCTTTGACAATGTACAGAAAATGCAAGGAGGGCAGGCATGATGAAAACGGGCTACTTTCCAGGGTGTTCCCTCCATTCAACCGCTAAGAACTATGAATCCTCAACTCGTGAAGTTTAAAAGCGTTAGATGTTCAATTGGAAGAGATTCCAGATTGGAACTGCTGTGGGTCAACCCCTGCTCATCAGGTGGATCATCTCTTGGCCTTGGCCTTACCGGCTAGAAACTTAGCTCAAGCGGAGAAGGCTGGTCTGAAAGAAGTGATGGCTCCCTGTGCCGCATGTTTCAATCATTTGCGCACGGCTGAGATCGAGTGTGCCGAAAGTAAAGAAACTTCCAAGAAAGTCCAACAGGCTATCGAGATGAATTACAAAAATACGGTCCACGTGTTAAACATCTTGGAACTATTGGTGGATCGGATTGGGCTTGACAAAGTGGCTGCTAAAGTGAAAAAACCTTTAAAGGGTTTGAAGATTGCTCCCTATTACGGATGCATGCTGACTCGCCCGGCGAAGATTGCCCGATTTGACCATCCGACGAAGTTCATGAATGCATCGAAAAGAAGTATTGACCTAGTAAATATTTGGGTATATATGATTCGGCCCTACCCCCTGAGGGTATATGTCAACAACTTGATCAGCTTGTGAATCTTTCAGCAAGGTTGTACTTCTTTATCGATAAAACATTCCTAACTTCTTGGAAACAATAAGTTAGGAATGTTTTATTTGTTAGCTTTTCCCCTAAAAATCTGCATCATCTGCGTAAAGGTTAGGTTGCATAGAGTCCGTGCTACTGAGTTATAAGCAAAGGGCACTGAGAATCATTCAACTAAAAATCGATAGGGCAGGGATTGCTTCTGTTATTATTTTCCAGCCAGGTTTTGACTTCCCCTCCTGGTAATAAACAATTATAATGAGGCGGTATACATCTTAAGATGTACAAAGTGATAGTTAGGACCAATTCGAATATAAGCGTTGCGTTTAATAGTACGTTAAAGTATGATTTATTAATTGGTGGTAAGTTGAAACAATAGGAGTGGTTTATTCATGAAGATGCTGTCTCGTATAGTTTTATTATGCACAGTGATACTTGCCATTGTGATCTTGAACGGATGTAGTAAGGCTGATCCACAACAACATGTAACTCTTTCGAACCTACAGCCACTGGATAGTCCCTCAAAATCGGCTCAGGAGAGCTTGCGCGTGGCTTTGGCTGTGGGGTTGTCTCCAAGCCAAAGTATTGCTCGATATCAAGTTTTGACCCAATATATATCAGAAAAGATAAATCGACCAGTCGAGTTGGTACAGAGGAAAAGCTATAAAGAAGTTGATGATTTAATCCAAGAAGGAAAAGTAGATATTGCCTTTGTTTGTTCATCGTCGTATGTTATTGGGCATGAGAAATTTGGAGAGCGTCTAGTGGCAGTCCCTATTACAAATGGGTCACCGTACTACCAGTCTGTGATTATTGCCGATACCGGTAGTGGAATAAGGAACTGGACTCAGTTAAAGGGCCATAGTTTTGCCTTTGTGGATACTCAATCAACCTCAGGATCCTTATATGCCTTGAGCAAGGTCAAAGATCAGGGAGGCCTAAACTTTTTTAAAAGTTACATTTACACCTATGGCCATAGCAATTCGATTGCAGCTGTTAAGGACCGGTTAGTTGATGCAGCTGCGGTGGATAATTATACTTTGGCAGCAGCTTTTGCAAAATCTCCTCAATTAATAGATTCTATCCGGATAATTGATACATCTCCAGACTATGCGAACAATCCTGTTGTAGCTAGCCCAAGGCTAGATGAGCAGTCATTTTTAGCGATACAGAAGGCATTTCTAACTATGCATCAAGACGAAGATGGGCTAGAAGCTTTACAAGTTGCCGGATACGACCAGTTTAACTTGCTGGAAGACAGTCTCTACGACTCTGTCAGAGAACTAGTTAAGCTGATTGGAGAGTGAGTCTAGTTGAGACTGTGGGTTATGAGATTAGCGAGGTCGTTTTTAGGAATCAGTTTACGCTCTAAAATTATTGGGCTAGTTGTAAGTTTGCTGCTATTATTGTCGGTTACCGTCCTCATCCAAACTGAGCGGAGTATTAGCCCTTTTATGAATCAACAGCTTGACGCTCAGGGGATTGCCACTGGAAAATATATTACGGACCGAAGTCCAGAGTACATTTATCGTGGGGATCTATTTAAGCTTTATACTTTAATTCGGGATGCTCGCGAGAGTAACGAAAATATCCGTTATATTTTTATAATTGATGCAGACGAAACGGTTTTAGTCGATACCTTTGGGAATGCCCTGCCCTATGGGCTATTAAACGCTAACCAGGTAAAACCCAGTGAAGCTTATCATGTCAATGTTATTCATACCGAAGAAGGGCTTGTTCGCGATATAGCCCTGCCCATATCAGACGGTAAGTTAGGGACGGTTCGTATCGGTATGTCTGTACAGGGGATTACTCAAGCAAAATCTAAGATGCTAATCAGCCTTGCTCTCGCTACCTTGTTATTTATGTTTTTAGGGTTAGTTTTGGCGTATCTCCTAGCACACCTTTTGTCAACTCCTTATCGAAGAATGTTTGAGGCTACGAAAGTTTACGCCTCGGGTGATTTAAGTTATCGGATACCTGAATGGTCGATCCAAGACGAGGGAGGGCAATTGACCCAGGCGTTTAACCTTATGATCGAATCAATGGAAAAATCTGCTTTAGAGATCAAAGAATTAAGTAATATGAGGCAGGGGCTTGCAAAAAAGTTGATGCAAGTTCAAGAAGAGGAACGAAGTCATCTGGCGAGGGAGCTTCATGATGAAACAAGCCAGTCTTTAGCATCTCTTCGCCTCGGTTTGAAATATACCGAGAAGGCACCAACTCTTGAGGAAGCAAAAGTTCGTTTGATAGAAGTACGGAATCTTTTAGATCAAACGTTTGATGGAATAAGACGCCTAATCATTGTTCTTAGGCCTAGTGTATTAGAAGAAGGAGAATTGGGGCAAGCTGTAAAACGATATGCCCAAGAGTTTGAAGAGCGGTATGGAATTAATATGGATTTGGAAATAGATGATGATTTTGGTACACTTACAGGCGAGGTTGCTAGTTCATTGTATCGGATTGTTCAAGAAGCGTTAACTAATATTGCTCGTCATGCCCAAGCGAAACAGGTGAGCATAGTTCTAACTTATAATTTAGGTGAGGTTAACCTTACTATTGAAGATAACGGCAAAGGATTTAATGTGCCCGAAGTATTAGCACAAAGGGTTGCCAATAGGAAATTCGGGCTGTTTGGAATTCAGGAACGAGTGGTAGTTTTAGGAGGGAGTTTCCAGATTGAGTCTGCTCTTGGTCAAGGGACGACCATTTATGTGAAAGTTCCGGAAGGGTTGCGCGTTGATGCAGAAAATATCTGTCCTTTTAGTGGATGATCATCAGGTAATCCGCAAAGGCTTACGTCTGGTGCTGGAAGATAGTGGAGAAATCGAGGTCGTTGGAGAAGCATCCAATGGCGAAGAGGCCATTGAACTTACATTCCAATACGCTCCCGATTTAGTTATTATGGATTTGAATTTACCAGGGATCGATGGAATTCAAGCGATGAAAATGATTAAGGATATAAAGCCTGACCAGCGAGTGTTGGTCCTAACAATGCATGAGGACTCTATATACTTGGATAAGGTATTGGCCGCAGGGGGAAACGGGTTTGTCCTAAAACGCGTAGCTGACGTAGAACTTCTAAGTGCGATTAGGGCCGTTCACCGGGGTGAATTCTATGTAGATACGAGCTTCCAGAAATATTTGGTAACACGTGCTCTTAAGCCAGAAAGATACGCTGAAATGAAGAAGTTCGAACTTACAACTCGAGAAACCGAACTATTGCAACTTATAGCCTTAGGGTATTCCAATATGGAAATAGCTAAAAAGCTAAATATTAGTATTAAGACGGTTGAGAATCATAAGACACGGATTCATGACAAGTTGGGCATAAACAGCCGATCAAAATTAGTACGCTACGCTAAGGATAACGGTCTGGTATAGGGGATTTCCCCTATACCAGACCGTTTTAAATTGAGGGGATTTCCTCATGTGTAAAGAAGAACGATTAGGTATACTTGGCATTACAGAGTGATCAAGGTGAAGGAGGTTAACAATATGTCAAAAATAATCGAAGATGATGCACCGCAAAAAGTTCCACGTCGCGAAGCAATTCGTAATATGGTTAAGGCAACCTTGGGTTTGACTGCGGGAATAGCTGTAGTATCAGCAGGAAAAGCGCTTGCAAAACCAGGAAATGAACAACAACAAACGACGACCTTAGAGCCATTAGCAAAGCAGATTCCTCAGGATCAACTCATTTATAGAATGCACAGAGAACTATACAAGGCCCTTGAAAAACCTGTTGCCGAGAGGAAATGGGCGATGGTGATTGATACTCGCAAGTGTGTAGGGTGCTTTTCCTGTACCGTAGGTTGTATCGCAGAAAATAAACTTCCACCGGGTGTCGTATATCGTCCAGTAATCGAGGAAGAGTTTGGCTCCTACCCTCATTTAGCTAGGCGTTTTTTACCGCGTCCGTGTATGCACTGTACCAATTCTCCTTGTACAAAGGTATGTCCTGTTGCGGCTACTTATAAACGAGAAGATGGCATAGTGGTGATTGATTACGATAAATGCATTGGCTGTCGTTACTGCATATCCGCCTGTCCTTATGGAGCACGGACCTTTGACTGGGGAGAGTATCATACTCAAGGAACGCCAAATATCGAGAAATATGAATTAGTACCATCGTTTGAGTACGGAGATAAACGAGAACGGCAAAAGAAGCAATCTCCGATCAATAACACACGAAAGTGTCACTTTTGTTTACATCGCCTCAATGCAGGGATGCTGCCTATGTGCGTAACCACCTGCATGGGACGAGCTACCTATTTTGGTGACAAGAGTGATCCAGAGAGCTTAGTATTTGAACTGATTGGGAGTTCCAATCTGATGCGTCTTAAAGAGGAACTAGGAACTGAACCCAACGTATTTTATCTAATTTAGTGAAAGGAAGGAGGGAAACTTATGCAGAAGCGTCTGTATTATATACTCTTGCTTATTCTAACCGGGATTGGTTTTTGGTTCATAGGACAGAGGCTGATGAATGGGATGTTAGTCACTAATTTGACCAGTAGTTTTAGCTGGGGTTTATGGGTGGTCTTTTACATTTTCTTCATTGGATTGTCCGCAGGCTCTTTTTTGTTATCGACCATGATTTATGTATTTAAAATGCACGCGTTGGAGAAAATTGGGCGACTTTCACTCTTAAGTGCTTTGTTTTCTTTGGTAGGAGGTCTAATGTTTGTCCTTATCGACTTGGGACATCCCGAGCGGTTCTGGTATACTCTAGTTCATCGTAATTTCACGTCAGTTTTGGAGTGGGAAATTCATTTTTACCTCTTATATATCATGCTGGTGCTAGGAGAGTTGTGGCTCGTAATGAGAGATGATCTTTCCTTAATGGCTACCAACGAAACAGGAATGCGTGGGAAACTAGGTCGTATCTTCTCGATGGGATATAGGACTGTAGCAAACCCCGAGGGACGGGTTAAGCAATCCCAGTTCGCAGGGCGCTGGGTCAGAATTCTAGGTATTCTTGGGGTTCCTATGGCTATCGCTGTGCACGGAGGAACTGGTTCGATCTTTGCAGTACAGATTGCCAAGCCTGCTTTGAACAGTGCCATTATCCCCATTATTTTTATCGTTTCCGCACTTGTTTCTGGGGCTGCACTGATTACTTTCCTATATGCTTTCTTCGGTAAGCAAGATAAGGATAAGCCGAATGTTATAGCGTCACTCACGAATCTGCTGGTTTTATTTATCGGGATCGATCTACTCTTAGTTGCAGCAGAATTTTTAATTGGTCTATATGGTGGAATTCCTGACGATGTGCATTCATTAAAGGAGATACTGACAGGGTCATACGGATTGGTTTTCTGGATAGGCCAGATTGGGTTGGCAGTTGTTATCCCTATCCTGTTAATTTTCCTTGCTCGTAAAACAGACGGTGACTATAGGCTGCAAGGGTTGGCAGGTTTATCCACTGTGCTGGGGATTATTGCTGTAAGGATTAATTTAGTTATGCCAGCTTACATCACTCCGCCGCTGCATGGGCTAGACAAAGCCTTTGTCGATTCCCGCCTATTGTATAGCTATTTTCCAAGCACCAATGAGATTTTCAGTTCCGTGGGAATCATTGCTTTTGTGATTTTAATGTTTAGTGTGGCTTGGGAGTGGCTCCCGATTTTAGAGCGTAATAACCATCCGAATCAAGGAAGGAGGAGCAACGATTATGGAATCAACCCCAAAGGGACAACTCACAAGGCGTGATTTTATAAAGAGTACTGCCTTTATTGGAGGTACCAGTATTTTAGCGACTCAAGCTGGAGTTTTCGGTAAGATTGGAATTGCTCATGCCGAAACTGAGTCAGGGAATGAAACCTACGCACTAGCCAATGAGGAAAACATTATTTATACCTGTTGTTTACAGTGTACAGTGGCTTGCTCGATTAAGGCTAAGATCTATGAGGGTACCTTAGTAAAGATTGATGGAAATCCTTATAGCGCGACAAGCATGATACCAAACCTACCCTATAGTTTATCCCCTCAAGATGCGACTCGAATTGATGGTAAGGTCTGCCCTAAAGGTCAAGCTGGAATACAACACGTCTACGACCCTTATCGATTGCGAAAAGTCTTAAAACGTTCTGGAGCCAGGGGAGCTGGCGAATGGAAAGTGATTCCGTTTGAACAGGCTGTGGACGAAATTGTTAATGGAGGACAAATCTTCAAAGAACTTGGGGAAGACCAAGAGGTTACGGGGCTCAAAGACATTGCCGTTTTGAAGGATGCTAAAGTGGCTAAGGATATGGCGACAGATGTTGTTGAAATCCGAAAAAAGAAGATGACAGTCGCTCAATTTCAAGAGAAGCATCAAGAAAACCTTGATGTGTTGATCGACCCGGATCATCCGGATCTGGGGCCGAAAAATAATCAGTTTCTCTTTCAAGTAGGTCGTATTCATAATGGTCGTATTGAATTTACAAAACGGTTTGTGAACAATGCCATGGGTAGTGTTAACTGGATCGAAAAAACCTCGATCTGCGGTCAGACCAGTAATAAAGCCTGGACACGCTCTACCATGGACTTCAAGGAAGGAAAATGGGCAGGCGGTGTGAAGGCTCCTCGCCCTGATTGGGCAAATATTGAGTTCGCACTCGTTGTAGGGACGATCTCTTTTGAGGCGAATTATGGTCCAGTTCAGATGACCGAACCGATCACGGACGGTTTGGTAAGTGGTCGCTTAAAATTAGCAGTCGCGGATCCACGCTTTACGAAGGTAGCGGGTAAAGCCTGGAAATGGCTGCCTCTTAAGCCAGGAACGGATGCTGCCTTGGGCCTGGCGATGGTCCGTTGGATATTAGAAAATAATCGCTATGATCAAAAATACTTGGAAAACGCCAACTCTGCAGCTGCAAAAGCAGATGGCGAAACGTCATGGAGTGATGCCAGTTATCTTGTCAAAATAGTCGACGGACGGCCAGGCAAGTTTCTTCGGGCTGACGAAGTGGGTTTAGGAACTAAGGACCAATTTGTGGTCTATCGTAGTGGGAACTTTATTGCTGCTGATCCAAACGACACGGTAAACCCTGTTGAAGGAGATCTGTTGGTTGAAACGGTTTATCAAGAAATTCCCCTTAAGACGTCCCTTCAGTTGTTAAGAGAAGAGGCCTTTAAGCGGAGTCTCGAGGAATATGCTGAAATAACAGGTATAAAGTACGAAGATATTGTCGGGGTAGCCCGCGAATTTACTGCCCATGGTAAGAAAGCAGCGGTGGAGTTTTATCGTGGCCCGGTAAAGCATACGAACGGATGGTATAATTGCCAAGCGTTAATCGCTTTAAACTATTTGATCGGGAATCCTGATTGGAAGGGTGGATTAACCAAACCAGCAGGCGGGTGGGATTTTAAAGGTGCTAAACCGAATAAACCTTATGACATGAGTAAATTACACCCTGGAAAACTATCAGCTTTCGGGGTTCCTATTACCCGGGAAACTTGGCAATATGAAGAGTCCACGCTTTTTGCCGGATACCCAGCTAAACGACCTTGGTACCCTTTTAGCGGAAACGTGGCCCAGGAAACATGGCCGTCCATTGCCGATGGTTACCCCTATCCGATTAAGGCAGTTCTTCTTTCAAGTCATACTCCGATGTATTCCGTTCCTGGCGGAGCTCACCAATTACGAACGCTTCTAGATCCAGCTAAAGTACCACTTTTGATAGCAGCGGATATCGTTATTGGGGAAACCAGTATGTATGCCGACTATATTTTCCCAGACATAACCTATCTTGAACGTTGGACGACTGGGCAAGGCCCAAACCAATTGCGCGTTAAGGCGACGTCGATACGTCAACCTGTCATTCCAGCTTTGACAGACACGGTGGAAATTGAGGGAGAAAAGTTGCCGCTATCCCTGGAAACCTTGATGATCGCTATAGCTAGGAAGCTTAATCTTCCGGGATTTGGGGACGACGCGTTCGGTGCGGGATTACCGCTTAAGCGACCTGAGGATTTTTATCTTAAGCTTGTGGCCAATATTGCCTATGGAGATAAAGAGGGAGATACGGTCCCCGATGCGGATGATAAGGAACTGGAGCTATTTAGAAAAGCTCGACGGCATTTATCACCTGCGGTGTATGATGAACAAGCGTGGCAAAAGGCATTAAAACCTACGGAATGGGGCAAGGTGGTTTACGTCCTGAATCGAGGGGGTCGCTTTGAAAGTATCGACAAAGCTTATGTCGGATCTCAGCAACGCTATTTGTTGGGAGGTCTAAAACGCTTCTATATCGAGGAAGTAGCTGTGAGCAGACATGCAATCAGTGGAAAGTATTTTGAAGGTCATGCTGTCTATCAGGAAATTCAGGATTCGATGGGTAAAAAGATTGAGGCAGAAGGAGACCTTAAGCTGATTACCCACAAAGAAGTGTTTGTGACTCAATCAAGGACCTCTGGTAATTATTGGTCGCAAGTAGGACTTCAGTCTCAAAACTTTGTCCAAATAAGTCGGCACGACGCTGAACGACTTGGATTGAAAAATGGAGACAAGGTTCGAGTCAAGTCAAAAAGTAACCCTGAAGGGGTTCAAGATTTAGGGAATGGACAACAACGTTATGTTGAAGGGGATATTAAAGTAATGGAAGGGATACGCCCCGGAGTAGTCGCTGTTTCGACGGGTTATGGACATTGGGCTTACGGTTCTAGTGATGTAGTGGTCGATGGGATGGTGATTAAAGGGGATCCAAGGAGAGCGAAAGGAATCCATATCAACCCAATTCTTCGCTTGGATGATAATCTGAGGGGCACCCCTTTAAGCGAACCGATTGGTGGTAGTGCTTCATTTTATGATACTTGGGTTAATTTACAAAAAGTATAAATATGATTAAAGAAGCAGACGTGGGTCGTTGATCCACGTCTGCTTCTTTATCTAATTGCTACAGGATGAATAGTCACCTAAGATAAACAACCTTGCTATATGGCCTTGCATCGCTCAAAAGAACGAACTCAGAAACCTCCGTACTGCATGGAAAGGTACTTGCAGGTTGCATAAATAATTTGAAATTAGTAAATATTGTTTAAAAGTGGTTGACAAATTAGTTAGAGATGAATATATTTAACATATAATACCCTTCCGGGGTATACAGGGATTAACATTGATCTGCGATAAGTTTATTAATAGAGGGGGTAATCTCAATGCCAAGTTACGATTTAGTGTGTCAATCGTGCGAACATAAATTTTCTGTTTTTTGTACGATGAGTCAAAAAGATCAGCAGAGTTGCCCAATTTGTGGGAGTGACCAAATCAAGCAGCGGTTTACAACGGTTAATGTCTTGGGTACAAGTGGAGATCGAGGATCCTCAGGGACCGCCAAATCGGCTCCTCGCCGCTTTGGCTGAGCTGGCTGCTAAGCGAGAAACCGTGTGTTTCTCTTGATGAGGGGAGTTGGAGTAATGTCTGCGTTCATCTTAGAAAAGCTATGTCGGGGGTGCAAACGTTGTGTTAATGCTTGCCCTGTTCAAGCGATTTCGATGCTTTCACATCTGGCAGTCGTGGATCCTAAGCTTTGTATTGAATGTGAAAGCTGCATGGAAGCATGTATGCATGGCGCTATAACATTTACCATGTCAGAGGAGAGGAAATCGAATGGATGAGAAAGAACAACGGATCGAAAAAGAACAGACTATCGAACAGACTATAGATAAGCAGGAGCTTATGCTCCTGCTTAACGATGTGGAGAAAAAGTTAACTGACTTAAAAGCACGCTGGCCCTTTCATTCTGTGCAACCAAAGATGGTCGCCGAACGAGAGGATTTGGAAGAGGAAAGAGAGCGCTTACTAGGCTTACTTACTCCAGCCTAATAATAAAGAGTGTACACTTCACTTTACGGTACTATTTTTGAAAATGATTTCCCGTAATATTAGTCGAATGCTTTTCTTCTGATTCAAGAATAGACGGGTGCAATGGGACAGCCGAACTTGTTTAGCGGCTAAAAATATAATGATTAACCAAATCAGATAATTGGGGAGGACACACTGTGAGTAAAAAGGTGTTGATTATTGGTGGTGTGGCTGGTGGGGCATCCGCTGCTGCCAGACTGAGAAGACTGGATGAAACAGTCGAGATTATCATGTTTGAAAGGGATGAGTATATCTCCTTTGCCAATTGCGGTTTGCCTTACTACCTTGGGGGGACCATCAAAGAAAGAGAGAGGCTCATAGTCCAGACTCCAGAAAGTATGAAGAGTCGATTTAACATTGATGTAAGAATTAATAGCGAAGTGATTGGTATAGATACCCATAAAAAAGTAGCGACGATTAAGCACAAGAAGAACGAAATCTATGAAGAAACGTATGATTATCTTGTTTTATCTCCTGGAGCAAAAGCGATTAAACCACCGATTGAGGGTATCGATAGTCAGAGAATCTTAACGTTAAGAAATATTCCAGACACAGATAAAATCAAGGCTTATATAGATAAAGCGGGCACCAAAAGTGCTGCCGTCATTGGCGGTGGCTTTGTCGGGGTGGAAATGGCAGAAAATCTAAAACATCGCGGGCTTGACGTGACTATAGTCGAAGCTGCACCTCATGTCTTAGCACCTTTCGACTCGGATGTTGTCGGAGCCGTGGAAAAAGAACTTGCGGACCATGAAGTGAAACTCATCTTAAATGATGGGGTTAAGTCATTTAAGGATCAGGAAAACGGTGTAGAAATAACCCTCAATAGTGGCAAAACATTGACTGCCGATCTCGTGATTTTAGCTATAGGGGTCATCCCGGATACTGGCTTTCTAAAGGATAGTGGAATTAAGCTCGGGTCCAAAGGGCATATCTTAGTCAATGAATACTTATTGACCAATGCAGACAATGTCTATGCCGTCGGGGATGCCATTGAAGTCGTTGATTTTGTTAACAAGCAAGCTACTGCCATTCCTCTTGCAGGGCCTGCCAATAAACAAGGCCGAATAGCAGCAAATAATATTGTAGGTCTGAGGAGTACTTATAAGGGAACTCAAGGCACTTCGATTCTCAAAGTTTTCGGGCTAACGGCGGCTAGTACAGGCAATAATGAGAGGACCTTAAAACGACTCAAGATCCCTTATAAGACAATTACCGTTCATCCAGCGTCACATGCTTCGTATTATCCGGGAGGCTTCATGATGACCTTGAAACTCATCTTTAACGAAGAGGGCAAAATCTTAGGAGCGCAGGGCGTTGGGAATGATGGCGTAGATAAGAGAATTGATGTCATTGCAACGGTCATAAGGCTGGGGGGAAGCGTTACAGATTTGACCGAGTTGGAGCTTTGTTACGCGCCACCTTATTCATCAGCCAAAGATCCCGTCAATATGGCTGGTTTTGTAGCAGAGAATGTCCTAGCTGGCAGAGTAGATGACATATCGATTGAGCAGTTCATGGAGCATGATCGGAAAAACACCATCTTATTAGATGTCCGCACAGAAACGGAATATAAGGGGGGGCATCTTGAGGGAGCGCTCAACATCCCAGTCGATAGCCTGAGAGCAAGATTGGGTGAACTTGATAAAAGTAAAGAGATCTTGGACTATTGCCAAATTGGACTGAGAGGATATGTAGCGTCTAGAATCTTAAGCCAAAAAGGATTTAAGGTTAGAAACCTTACTGGCGGCTATAAATCTTGTCTCATGTCTCCTTTGAAACCCGCATGTGTTGCTCCTGCAGAGACGCTAGAAAAACAAATAGTCGATCCCGATACCCAGGTTGTGAAGGGTGACGCGGGAAAAGAGATCAGTGACTATCAGAAGAGTCATAGTGATTGTGGAATTTGTTCTGAGTAATTAGTTCCAACTTAGAATGGTCATTAAGCTTTTGAGAGCCTCCAGGATTGGAGGCTTTTTTGTTTGGGCTAGCACCGCTCGGACTCCAATGTCTACATGATTCTCAAAATAGAGGGGTATCAGGCACATCATTATCACGTAAAGATTAGTGCGAATTATGCAAGAAGATAGAAGATACCTCGGGATAATGGGTCTGGGTTAATATTGGCATCAAATGAAGGATATGTAAGTTGTCTGGCGAAATTATTAAATAGCTGTCCTCGTTGAATACAGAAGGAGTGATTTCTAATGAAATATGAATGGCTTGATGAGTATTGTCTTTCTAAAAAAGGAACACAAAAAGATTTTAAGGTAGAATGGGACGCAACAAGATACCTAATAGGTGGAAAAATGTTTGCCATGCAAGGTGGAGATAAAGAAAAAAAAGCAATTATTACCTTGAAATGCGATCCATTGTTTACGCGATCCTTGCGAGAACAATATAAACATATCGTTGCGGGCTATTACATGAATAAAGAACACTGGAACTCTTTGTATTTAGAGGGTGATGTGCCGGATGATATTTTAAAACAAATGATAGATATGTCATATGAATTGGTATTAGGGAAATTAAGCAAAAAAATGCTCAAAGAAATTATTGAAGGAAATAATCAAAAGGCAGTGGAGAATTAATTGACAATAGTATATAGGGATTTTTGAGGTGCTTTTATGTTTGGTGCAGAGTTAGTAATGTCAGCTTCTTTAGGAGCAATTATTGTTATATTTACTTTCTATATTTTCATTTATTTCTTGGATCGTAGTCAATATATTGGGTGGTTAACCATTGGGTGGTTCATGAGTTTCATATCAAATTTCTTCAGGTACATAATTGAGGTTTCCTCTTACAATAATGACTATTTACTCTACGTTAATGGGCTTTTTTACATAATATCTAATTTGTGTATTTTCAAAGGAACCCTCCTGCATGTAAATATGAAACCACCTAAATGGTTAATCAGTGGTGGGTTAGTTTTTATCTTGAACATTATTATTGGGCTATTTATCCTCCATGTTCAAGTTCTATCAATTATTGCTACTCTTTTCTTTGTAGGAGTAATACGATTTTGGGCTGGAATTCTTCTTCTTAAGAGTAGCACAAGGGGCTCTATACAATATTGCTTAGGGTGGTCATTTATTTTATTGAGCACCAACTTTGGTCCGTTAAGCTTGACATTTCTAGATGGAAAAATCAAATTTATTATTTACTTTGCCTACCAAGTCGTGGCACTTTCCTTGGCTATAGGGTTTTTGATGCTATACATTAAACAAACTAATGAAAGTTATAAGCAAGATGAACAACACATAAAATACTTTAATATTCACGATAAATTAACAGGTGTTTATAATCGGGATTTTTACGAGGATATAATTCAACATCTTGTTAATAATTCCGAACAAATACCTTTAGCAATTATTTTATGTGATGTAAACGGTCTGAAGCTGATCAATGATACACTTGGGCATAAACAAGGGGATGAATTAATCAAAAAAGTAGCCAATCTCTTGGCATCTATTTGCCGAAAAGATGATCTCGTAGTACGTTGGGGTGGCGATGAATTTTTAGTGATTCTACCCAGTACAAGTAACGGTAATGCAAAAGAGATTGCTACCCGTGTTAGAGCAGCTTTAGCGTTATGCCCTCCTGAACCCATACCCTTAAGTATGGCTATTGGTGTTGCTACTTTAACAAATCAGGGGGAAAGCATTGAAGATGTTTTTAATAAGGCAGAAGAAGACATGTATACAGATAAGCTTAGGGAAGGAAACAATACTAAGCTGGCAGTCATCAATGCTTTAGGACAATTATTATTTATTAAAGATTACGAGACGAAGGAACATGTGGACAGATTGGAAAGCTTAGTAAGGGAGATGGGTCTTCAGCTTGATCTACCTGAAAGTTTGATTAAAAACTATTGCCTTGTTGCGAAATTACATGACATAGGAAAAATTACCATACCTGAATACATATTAAGAAAACAAGGACCCCTAAATTCTACCGAATGGGAATGTATGAAAAAACACGCAGAATCAGGTTATCGACTTGCACTCTCAACCAGTGAATTTGCCAGCATTGCCGAGGCAATTCTTTATCATCATGAGCACTGGGATGGCAATGGATATCCCCAGGGCTTATCGGGGCATGATATTCCACTATCGTCTAGGATAATTGCTATTGCTGATGCGTATGATGTCATGGTCCATAATAGATCCTATAAAAAGGCAATGAGTGAGAAAGATGCACTTAATGAACTAATCCGATGCGCAGGGACACAGTTTGATCCCGATTTGGTTCGTGTTTTTATTAAGCTGATGATGTTAAAACTTGATGAGACTGGCTGATAAGTATGTATCCGTCGCCATGGATGTCGCGGTTGAGGCTAAAGGGATAAAATTATTCGAAATTGCGTTTAAATGAAGGGATTTGAGGTTGGTGGATACCGGGTTTTTTATTAAGGGATTAATCATTGGATTTTCAATTGCTGCGCCAGTGGGGCCCATCGGTATTCTGTGTATAAGACGTACATTGGCAGAGGGTATGGTGTCCGGATTTTTATCAGGATTAGGCGCCGCTACAGCAGATGCTACTTACGGTATAATAGCAGGCTTCAGTTTGACCATAATTTCGAACTTTCTCATAGGGCAACAAGTTTTGCTAAGGTTAATTGGCGGGATATTTTTATGTTATTTAGGAATTAGGACTTTCATTAAGAGACCAGCTGAAAAGCCAGCTTTGGTTGATGATAAAGGGTTGTTTGGTAATTACTTTTCCACGTTTTTACTTACGCTTACTAACCCTATGACCATAATTTCATTTGCAGCAGTTTTTGCGGGCTTAGGTCTTGGAGCAAATAGTTCAAGTTATGTGTCTTCACTCATTTTAGTAATAGGGGTATTCCTAGGATCGGGTTCATGGTGGCTAATCCTATGTTTAATGGTGAATTTATTTCGAAAAAGATTTAGTATCACTGGATTACAATGGGTTAATCGGGCATCAGGATTAGTAATCATGATTTTTGGTCTAATTGCTTTAGCGAGTGTGGCTGATTTCTTTTAATGAAGGAGGAAAGAACATGAAATATGAGTGGAAAAAACAAGCCAAGGAACTGTATTTGCCAAAAAATAAACCTGAACTTGTGACGGTACCAAATTTTAAATTCTTTATGATTGATGGAAAGGGTAATCCTAATTCTGAAGAATTTTCTGAGGCTATTGGTGTATTGTATTCTTTATCTTACGCTATCAAAATGTTGCCTAAAAAAGATATTATTCCTGAGGGGTATTTTGATTACACGGTATTTCCACTTGAAGGTATTTGGGATTTAGCAGAAGAAGCAAGAATGATGGAAATATTGGATAAAAATTGGTTGATATACACAATCATGATAAGACAACCTGATTTTGTAACAGATAAGTTGGCTCTAGAAGTCATAAATAGTGTAAAATTAAAAAAACCTCACCCATTGCTTGATCAGGTGAGATTTAATCGTTTAGAAGAAGGACTTTGTGTTCAAATGCTACATTTAGGCCCTTATGATGATGAGCCAGAGAGTTTTTCAATCATGGAGGATTATTGTGCACAGAACAATTTGAAACGGATAACAAAGATTCACCGAGAGATTTATCTTTCAGATGCCCGTAATACTCAGCCAGATAAGCTTAAAACCGTACTGCGTTTTAAAGTAGAGTATCAAAATTAGATAATTTAATTGGTTTACAAATCCATGGGATGTCATGAATTATTAAGAATGCTGCAGATTACCAAGATTTAGGTGATTTATAAAAATAGCAGTTTTTAGGGGGTAGAACATGAAACTTAAAGGATTTATCTTTGATCTGGACGGTACGTTAATTAATTCATTGCCTGTAGTTTATGCTAGTTTTTGCAGTACCTTAGTAAAATTTATTGGGCGTGAATATTCTTCCAAAGAGTTAGCTTCCCTATTTGGACCTTCAGAAGAAGGAATCTTTAAGAAACTGTTTCCTGATTCATGGGAAGAAAGTTTGCAGTTTTATCTTGACGAGTATGATCGAATTCATGCTAGTTATGCTGAGCCATTTCCAGGTGTCCATGAGGCCCTGTCTTTATTGCAAGAACGTGAAATAAGGTTGGCTATTGTGTCAGGAAAAGGCCCTGGAAGTATGGAGATATCCTTAAAACACTCGGGGTTAAAGCCTTTTTTCGAGGTAATTCTAACGGGCTCAGAGCATGGAGCAAGTAAACCTGAACATATTCAACAAGTCTTGAAACTTTGGAATTACCCACCGGAGAACGTGGTTTATGTAGGTGACATTGCCTATGACGTGAAAGCCGCTAAAGAAGTCGGTGTTTTACCGATTAGTGCGATATGGGCTAAAACAGCGCAGGTTCAAAAAGTATTAGATATGAATCCAGCCTTTGCCTTTGATAATGTAGAATCCTTTATTGAATGGATTAAGCAATTGGGGTAGAAATGGGATGTTCATAGGCTCAGCTTTTAAGCAACTTTAGGATTAGTTATCGTTCTTAATTCTTTAAATTGAATGATTTCCTTAATAGTTACATTGCCGAATAAAGCTATCAGTATTTTCAGATCTGAAATTCTTCCCGATATAGCCATTATCTTCCTCCTGCCAAAAAGATATTCCCTTCCCCTTGCAAATTTCAACAAATTTCATTATTTTATACGCGAGGATATCAACTATTAAGAGGGTCAAAAGGTTTGTAAATTATTCCAATTATGTCGAAGTATACGACAAAAAATTCCTTGATGAAATACAAGAAGATTTTTCAGTTGCATTTCTTAACGAGGTATGGCAAGGTAAGCTACGATACGCAATAATTACCTTTGATGTATGTTAAATGGGGTGACTCTTCATGAAAAGATTAGTTAAGTCCAGTATAGTTATAGCTATACTCGGATTAGCCGTGCTAGTTTTGATTTTGACTAAGACAGAATTTAAGAAGTCATACTTTGCTGAGTTTAAGCCTTTTGTTAAGTCGGTTCAGGTTGAAAGGATTTCTTGCCCAGTTGACAAAGATGGCGATGGCCTTGATGATCTAAAAGATATTGTGGCTGGAGCCAAAGAAGAAGTGCTCAGGAAACCCCTATATCGCAGTGCTTATTATCAAGGGGGGAATCCACCAGAGACCGAGGGAGTTTGTACTGATGTGGTGTGGAGGGCAATGCGAGATGCGGGTTATAATCTTAAAGCATTAGTCGACAAGGACATCAGAGATAACTTATCGCAGTATCTTCGAGTTGGAGGGAAGCCAGATCCAAATATTGATTATAGGCGGGTTCCTAACCTCCTAGTTTATTTTCGAAGATATGGATTGGAATTATCAAAAGAGATAAAACCAGGAGATGTGGACAATCTGTATTTATGGCAGGCAGGAGATATTGTCACATTTGATCATCCCCATGAACACATAGCGATTATATCTGACAAGCGTCGCCCAGATGGTGTACCTTATCTACTTCATAATTCTGGGCCAATTGCCAGTGAGTCAGACCATTTGCTAACTTGGCCATCTCCGATTACTGGCCATTTCCGCTTTCCGAGGTTTTAGCATAATGGTACATAGTGAAGCAAAGACTCAATTTAGTGCAATAAAAAATATTCTGGAAGAAAAAGAGCATATTTATATTTATGTAAGTGCAGATTCTGCACATATTATCCCCAATAGAATATTCGTAAATGAAGCTCAAAAGAATGAATTTTTGACCGTTTTGCGTCAGAGGGTTGATGGAATAAATTAAGCTTCTATAGGAGAAGAGTATATGAGATTATTTATTGGGGTTGATTTGCCTACTAGTGTCTGTTTCAAAAATAATTACGTCCCAAACGTCTGTTCTGAAAAAATAATTACACCTCTATCCATTTGTGCGGTAAAATAAGGTGACAAGCCAAATTAACACACAAGGAAGAGGTGTAAAACTTGATTCAACTAGACATGTTCTCTCCCCTATATTATAGCACACTTGGTTTTGATGATGAACTCATTGATTACATGACTTTTATAAAAGACGATCAAATTAGGAACCTATTTCCTCGCAAAATTGTTGATCCACGTGGGCGTAAACCCTGGGACGCAGTTGTATTGTTTCGCATGCATATTCTTTACTTTACGCGACCAGAATTTGTCTCATTTCGTCAAATGTGCAAGGAGTTGTCAAAAGCTAAGCATCAGGATTATCGAAATTTCCTCGGTATCACAGGCACAAAAGTACCTAGTCACGTGGCGCTAAGTCGGTTTCGCAAGCTGTTAAGTATAAACGACAATACGATCAATGAACTTTCTAAGCCTTTTTTAAGTCAAGCAGAGAAGATGGAAGGTTTTCTGAACCTTATGATCTCGGCGTTAGATTCTCGTCCAATCTTCGCAGCAGTCGGCGGATTTAAGAAAGAATGCACCTGTAAGACCCCTGAGAAATGTACCTGTCCACCCCGTTTCTCGGATAAGGATG
>NZ_JUEE01000204.1:0-22225 GCF_000802135.1 Desulfosporosinus sp. BICA1-9 | reverse complement strand
CGAGACTCTATCGAACGCCATATGCTTGAGAAAAACATCTCTGCTAACATGATGGTTAGTAAGACAGATGAAAAAACTCAAATAACAGCTCAAAGCCTTGGTATGAGTGTAAATCATTATCTGATTTACAAGCGGATTCTGGAACAAGGATTAATTGTAACTACCGATGGTTCTAATTCGAAAGATGCCCTTCATATGTTGGCCGAGGCAAATACCACCTTAGGTTCACTTTTCCCGAAAGAGAGCATGGCCATATCTTCTCAAAGCGAGATGCACGAGGAAATGACTAACTCAATGGGAAATCCGATGACTGGTGAGAGTACACCAGCAAAGAATTCCTCCGCATCAGGATCAAGTCAAAGCTTTCCCAACAAAGCTGAAGAGTCAACATCTTCCGGATACACAATGCCTGGCAGCCAACATAAGAGCGGTGGTTCGTCAGAATCTATGCCAATACCTATGCAAGATAACTCAGGCAGTTCAGATGGCTCTGGAGAACATCAAACGATGCGTTAAGGCCCCGATACAGTATACAAAACTCCAGAACGAAAATATCAAGGCTCAGAACTATTAAATGTTCTGAGCCTTGAAAAATGTTCATCCGTACAAACACATGTACTTTATATTCTTCATAAATCCCTATTCAGTCTCAATTACTTCAAACTTATATCCCTGCCCCACACTGTGCTAACAAATGAAGGTGCACCGGGAACTCTGTTTCGGTGCATGAACATAGAACCCTTCTCCATTGGCGCTATAGGCCTTTTGTAATAAGTGTTGTACTTTCTTCTTCTCACTTTCGCTGAGTGTTCGACGTATTAATTTCAAGACAACTGTCTGCCATTCTTTTCTTAACATGGGAAACGGTATAAAGTCGTAGACTTTCCATTCTTCTTGTTTTTTCATCCCTCCCATGGTTACTAGCATATGAACATGTGGATTGAAATTCATTCGGGCTCCAAAGGTATGTAAACCGGCTATTATGCCAGGTGTCACTTTATGTTTCTTCTTAAACCAGTCTTGAACAATCTTTACTGATTCATCCCTGAGGTCTTTCAAGAGTTCTCGATGCATCTGGAAGATTACTCTTAGCCTTCGTCGATGGTAAATATAACATGACGATGATCGACTTGTACGACCTCTTCAGCTATCATTCTGCTCCATTCCTCTGTCTCGCCACTAGAACACGTTGTGCAAAACCGTCCTTTACAGTGAAACGGCACGATCTTCACATCATGACATGCTTCACAGACTAAAAGCTTAAAACCATTTTTTAGATCACCGCATCTATGAAATTTCTCTACTTCTTTTATAACGATGGCTCGTAAATGTTCTTTATGCTTTTCTGCGAACGTTTCCTATGTTTATCGAAAAATATATCTCTTTGAGTTGTGAATTTCTTATGAATAAAATAACTATTTTTTGTTTAATTTGTTCTAAGACCTTACGCTATGCCCGTGGAGAGAGGAATAATATCATCTTATGTTTGTCACACTAACTAGAGTTAGAATTTTTCGTAAAGAGCTAAAGAGAAAGGATTTTTATGGACAAAGAGACTTTGTTAACTCGCAAAAGATATAATCGCACTTCAAAGTTCTACGATATTATGGATCGGATGATTAAACCCGACCTAAGAAAAAAGATACTTAAACAAGTTAAGGGCAAGGTTCTTGAAGTTGGAGTGGGAACGGGAAAAAATCTTGAATATTATCCACCCAATTGTGATATTACGGGTATTGATCTAAGTCCAGGTATGCTTGAGAGGGCGAAGGAGAGGGCTCAGAAATTAAAGATTACTGTTTCTTTACTAGAGATGGATGCACAAAACCTTCAATTTCCAGAAGGAAGCTTTGATACTGTAGTAGCGACCTGTGTTTTCTGCTCTGTTCCTGATCCGATCAAGGGCTTAGAAGAAATTAAGCGTGTTTGTAAACCGAGAGGGAAGGTCATACTTCTAGAACATGTCCGAAGTGATAATCCCTTATTAGGAAAGATTATGGATCTCTTGGATCCTCTAACCGTGCGAATGATAGGTTCACATATTAACCGTAGGACAGTCGAGAATATTACTAAAGCTGGCTTAAGGATCCGAAGTATAGAGGATCAGAATATCCAAATTTTAAAACTCCTTACTGGCGTGAAGCAAAAGGTTCTAGAAAGAGGTAGAAAATATCTGATCACAACAGCACTAATTCTGTCGGATCCAGAATTTGAGTCTATACTCCTACCCTTCTATATAACGGAATGCCAGCGATGAAAAAGGGCCAGCGTTAATATTTTTAATGCTGACCCTTTATGTTACTTTACATTTTACCTTCATAAACCCTATCGAACTTCCAGCTCTTCAGTCGGCACCTCAGGATCTAGCTCTTCAGTCGGTTCCACAAGCTCAGGCTCTTCAGCCAGTTCCACAAGCTCTAGCTGCGGAGCCGCGGTTCCTCTCCCACTTGTAGTAGTGTGAGTCTCGCGATGGATCAGCTTTGTACTTTATGTCTCAAAGTATATTGGATTAATTCGATTATGCTGTGAATGAGTTGTGAATTTCTCATGAATATTGTTAATCATTAAATTGACATATATAGCAGGGATAAATTAATAATTCTAATTGTCAAAAAGGCAGTGTCTTTGTGTTGAGACACTGCCTTTTTTCTACATTCTGTTAATTCTCATTTTGTGGTGTTCTTTGGCCAAGTATGGCAAATCCACTTACTAAAGAGATAAAAGTGACTGAGGAAATAGATCCTCGGACACTTTTATTTAGAGTTTTTGCATTTACTTGGTAGAATCAAGAAACAGATTCCTTGTGTAAGAGTTAAGTTCTGATCTCCGCTTCTAACGACAGAGCCCCGATTTCTAGGTGAGTTCTAGTGTGGTGAGGTCAAAGAGAAGCTTAATCAATCTTAAGAAGTCTTGCATTTATAGACACGATTACAGTGCTTAATGACATTAAAGCTGCACCTAAAGCTGGACTTATAACAATTCCTTGATTATACAAGACGCCTGCTGCTAACGGAAGTGCAATAATATTATATCCTGTAGCCCAAATTAAGTTCTGGATCATCTTTTTATAAGTAGCCTTTGAAAGCTTCAAGATCGTTACTACATCTAGAGGATCACTTCTTACAAGAATAACATCAGCAGTTTCAATAGCAACATCTGTACCAGCACTCATCGCTATCCCTAAATCTGCTTTAGCTAATGACGGTGCATCATTTACACCATCACCGGTCATTGCAACGATCTTACCTTCTTTTTGAAGTTCATCAATTTTAAAGGCTTTTTCTTGAGGGAGTACTTCAGCAATGACTTTATCCATGTTAAGTATGTTCCCTACATAAGAGGCAACTCGTTGATTATCTCCTGATAGCATAATGGATCCTACATGCATAGTCTTTAATGTATCTATCGCTTCCTTAGCTGTTTCTCTTATGATATCTGATAATGCAATATAGCCTAGCAGTAAATTTCTTTCTAACACAAATATGACTGTTTTACCTTCTTGAGCTAGTTTCTCGTAATGTTTTTCATCAAAGGCTATCTTTTCAGACCGCATATAGCCTGGACTCACAACCATAACTTCTCTCTCTTCTATAGTTGCTTTTAAACCTTTGCCAGGCAGGTTTTGATAGTTTTTAACTTCCTTCATCTTAAGGTTTAATTTCTTTCCTTCTTTGACAATGCCTCTTGCAATCGGATGTTCTGAGTTTGATTCCACTGAATAAGCAATTGAAAGCAGTTCATCCCGAGATATTCCAATTTCATGAATATCAGTTATTCCAAATTCCCCTTTAGTCAACGTTCCTGTTTTATCAAAAACGACTGCATTCAATTTTCGGGCGTTTTCGAAGGCCGTTCTATCTCTGATCAATAGGCCTCTTTTTGCCCCTATACTCGTTGACACTGCATTAACAAGAGGGGTTGCCAGTCCTAAGGCATGCGGGCATGATATTATTATCACAGTAACCGCTCTTTCTATGGCAAAGCTTAAATCCTTTCCAATGAATATCCATGAAGCAAACGTTATCGTTCCAGCTATAACAGCTATATAGAATAACCATTTGGCTGCTACATCGGCTAATTTCTGTGTACTTGACTTTGAATCTTGAGCTTCACGCACAAATCTAATAACCTGTGAAAGGAATGTGTCATCTCCGACCCTTGTTACTTTAAATTTTAGAATCCCTTCTCCATTAATGGAACCACCTATAATTTCGTTTCCATTTTCTTTCTCTACAGGAACGGATTCTCCTGTTATCATTGACTCATTAACTTCGGATTTTCCATCATATACCAAACCATCGATTGGTATTTTCTCTCCTGGTTTTACTAAAACTGCATCTCCTGCTTTTAACTGTTTTACAGGAATTTCGATAGTCTCGCCGTTATCTTTAATAAGATGTGCCTCTTCAGGCATAAGCTTTATAAGTTCTCCCAGAGCTTTTGATGCTCCCATAACCGATTTCATCTCAATCCAGTGACCTAAAAGCATAATTACTATTAAAGTCGCTAGCTCCCAGAAGAAATCATTACCTTTCAGAACAAATACAGTAAGCGTACTGTATACATAGGCTACTGTTATAGCAAGGGCTATTAGGGTCATCATTGCAGGTGACTTTTCCTTAAGCTCATCTTTGGCTCCTGTAATAAATGGTTTCCCTCCATAGATGAATAGTATTGTGGATAGGGCAAACAGTATGTATGAATCTGCAGAAAATCTCCAATCAACCCCCAGAAACATCTGGATCATCGGGGATAGCAGTAGTATAGGCACCATAATAATTAATGAAACGAAAAACCTTCGCTTAAAATCTTTTACCATCATTGCATGATGATCATGATGTCCTTCATGCTCTGGGTCTTTATGTGTGGTATGATCCTGAGTTTCATGTTGATTCTCTTGATGTTCGCCATGCTTGTTGTGCCTTACTGGTTCATATTCTTGGTGATCAACATGACTGTGATCCATCTGTTTGTGGTTGATTTTGGAATTATCTCTTTGATCCAATCGTGAGACTCCCACTTCTACAAGTGGGAGTGGTACTCCCGGCTCTGCTTCGGTGGGGGTAGAGTCCCCCACCGAAGACTCGATGTTCAACTTTAGTTGAACGAGTTCACTATTTTCAGTTTGTTTATTCAAACTATGCATCCCTTTCTACATTAGTTAGTCAATTCACCTGCCTTCTTACTCTTTCTGTATAGAGCATACTAAATCCTTCTTAGAAATAATTTTTATTTAGAAGCATTTAGGCTATAATATTTGTTCAGCAATATATCGAGTTGGACGCTTTCCGATAAAACAATGGGGTCAGTTAGCGAACTTTTCTGATCGGCGATGATGTTCAACTTTATTCTTTGTTCTTCGATCTCTTTTAGAATTTGCCACATAGCTATCCTCCTTAGATTTTACACATTAATTTTTCGTTAACTTTCCTAATCTCAGCTTTGGAACTCCAAACATAATCGCGATGAATGCTATATATTAGGGAATATCTGAAGAGTCCCTGTATAACTACTCTGTACGGTTGACTAAAACAATCGTCCATATTAAGGGCTGGCTAAGATTAGTTTAAGGATTGTTGGTTTTTGATCTACAATTTCAATGATGTGCAAGCCTGCAGCTTTCACATTTTCTACAGTCTTTCGATTGATGTGTGGACCCATCATTTTCACGGTCAACGGATCGAGTAAATCCATTATTTTTCCCAATAATGGATTATCACTTCGAACATGTTCTAAAAGTATAATCTTTCCTCCCACTGAATAACCGTCGGTAACCTCGCCGTCGACCGGTATGCTTTCCCCGGGTCGTACAAACACGATATCTCCAATCTCAACCTCATCGACGGCAATCTCTACTTCTTCACCATTGCGAATCACTCGCGCTGTTTTAGCCCCCATGTCCTGTCGCATGGGGCTTCTTTACATACCCCAAAGGCAAACGAGGCAGAAACTTAATCAAGAAACCCGTTAATTGAGTCAACTTGGCAGCGTAAAATCACATACGACCAAAAAATAGCATGACAATTTAAGATAACCCGTTCTCTGTACTTATTGAGAATCGGGTTATCTTTGGAAACGACTAAAATCAAAAAACTCTGCGTGCTCCAATATAACGCTTGGACCAATAGCTTTCAGAAAGACTATGGATGCCTACCCCTTCGCTGGCAGAACCGATTGTTCGTCCACCACCCATATATATCCTCACATCAGATGCCCCTGGTTTATAGGTGGTAAAAAAAACCAGATCTCCAGGTTTAAGTTGATCACGGCTGACAGGAGTTCCCACTTTATACTGTTCAAACGATGTTCTGGGGAGAGAAACGCCTGATGCCTTAAATACATACTGAACAAAACCCGAACAATCAAAACCGGCTCTTGTCGTACCACCCCATAGATAAGGAACTCCCTGTAAACTCATAGCCCGGCTAATTAAAGCCGATGAGCTCGAATCGCTTCCCCGTGAATAGGCGACAACTACTGGCTCACGTTTTGGCCCTTTGGCTACAACTTGGGGGACAGAATCTTTTATAACCTTCTCGTCCACTATCGTCTTGGTAATTACTTTGTCATTCTTTTGTTCGTAGATATACTTGATTTCCTTTTCTCCGTCACTTCCTGCTTTGATTATTTTTGTTTGGCCACTGGCAAGGTTTGTGTCGATTTTCTCAACTTCCTCGAACGGAATGATTTCTTTATCTGTCCTGGTCCCTTTACTCACAACCGTTAAGTACGGAGAAACCTTTTCTATGTTGATCGTTTGACCTGGTTTTAACACTGAATAAGGCGTTGCCCCAGGGTTAGCAGCCAAAACTTCACTTATTTTGAGGTCATTTTTACGAGCAATAAGCCACCACGAATCATTGGGTTGAATAGTATAGTTAGATTTCTGCACATTTCCCCTCTTAAGCTTTTCCAGAGCCTGTTCATAAGTGATAACTCTTTCCGGAGAAACACTTACCGTGTTTGTCCCTATCTCTTCCTGGAATGATACGGAGGTAACCTGATTTGTCTCATCAGACTGAGCAAAAATTTCTTGATAGGATTTTAATAATTTATTACTCTCCTCCTGACTAGGAAGAACAAAGATCGGATTATTAGCGACCGTTAGCTCATTTCCTTCGATATAAACTGCTAACTTTTCGTTTAGATTCTCTTCAGAAAGTAGCTTTAAGTCACCATTTGATAATCGTCCAGTGGAATACTCAATCTTGTCATCTGTTTTAGCTGTGACACCTAAAGCGGCTCCCTTATCGGCCAAGATTTTATCGATAAGGTTTTGTGCACTGTCAACATTGGGAGCAATCCCAATTGTTTCCCCGTTAATTATGATATATGCTACCGAAGTTGTGGACTGGTAATAATATGCCCCTCCCCCTAGCATCAATAATATTACCAACGAGCTTCCGATTACTTTTGGTGATTTCCATGGTATTTTTTGTATCCATTGGATAATGTCGTGTCCTAGCATGTTAACCTTCAACCTTTTCATTATCTACCTCCGAGTTAAGATCAGAAATGTTGTAAAAACTCAAATACAACTTATTAACATTTTAAAAGATGGATGTGAAGAAGTTATGAACGTTTTGGGATTACCTTACGTTATATAAAAACATTCCTCTAAAAACGAGGGAGGATTGGACAACTCACTGCTGGGTGATTAAGCTTTGCTGTACCCTCCGGGCCAACACCATTTCTTCTTGAATGATTTTATGAGTCATTTGCAATTGTTTTATTGCTTCTTCCAATTCCCTAGTTCTATCTTTAACTTTTTGCTCCAGGCCGAAGGTAAGCTCATTTATGACTGCTTCTCGATTGGCCAACCCCTGTGCCATATCATTAAAACCCAGAGCCAGATAGCTAAATTCGTCTGTACCAGTAAAATGAACCCTGGTGGTAAAATCACCGGACTGAATCTTGCCCATGCCTGTGTCCAAAAGATGCATCGACCGGGTTAAATAGCCGGAGAAAAAATAACCTATAGCGGTGGCACTATTCTAATTTTTCTTAACGTAACTGGATTATTTCAACTTGAAGAGATGACGAAAAGCTCAGACCTTATTAATCGGTCTGAGCTTTTCTTATTTCTATATGGAATTTTATGTCAGTGACCATAATCGCGCTGGGGGTAGGCAAGCCATCCACCTTATGATCGCACTAAAAAGTGGCCGAGGATTAAATCCCCAGCCACTTGATCTACTTCTTTTTATTCATGGTCCCTCAATCGTCCAATACCATCGGCATCTGTGCAAAGTTACGGATAGTTAAATGACCTTGTAACCAGCATCATCTACGACCTTAACAAGCATTGAACGATCTGCCGTCCCTATAACAACTGCTTGTTTATGAGCTAAATCGACTTCTGCCTGAGTAACACCAGGAACTTTCAATAACGCTTTCTCAACGGAACTCTTGCAGTGCCCACATGTCATCCCCTCAATTTTTAAGACAATCCCATCTTGGGGATTCATGGTATTTCCTCCGGAATGACCTTTATTCGAATGTCCACAGCAACCACTCATTTTGTATCGCTCCTTTTTTACTACAATTTTAAGTTCTTGTCTCTACCGGCTCTGAACATCACCATCGCGGCTCCAGTAAAAACGGTGTTAAAAGTTCACCATCGCACTTCCAGAACTGGTAGCACCATTTCCGTTGGTCATCATGTTCCCTCCAGAATTATTCATAAATTGGTTCATTTTATCAAGATTATCTTGCCCCATTTGGGCCTTTACATTCGGGTCTGAATTCATAAGATCTTGCATCGCCTTAACATCCCCTGTTTCCATGGCATTCTGCATCCCCTCTGAATTATGGAGATTTTGCATGGTCGTCGAATTCATCAACGTCTGATGCTGCTCCGATGAAAAGGTATTTTGCATAAATCCCTGCATTTGACCGAACCATCCTTTACCTTCTTGTTGGGTCGTTCCAGCTATAGCCGGTATAGCCATAAGCCCAACTGCCAATATTGCGGTTCCTGCGATTACCGTGATTTTTTTACTGAATTTTGTCATTGTTAATACCCCCTTGTAAATCTTCATTCTACTCTTTTGCTTCATTGGCTTTGTTGTTCTTCCATGTCCTTAGTGTAACTCTGGGATACGATCATCTCATGAAAAAGTTGTGAATTTCCCATGAAGAAAGGCTCTTGTTTATACCGATACCCCTCCAAACACCTTCTTTTCTGTAGGTAAGATAATCGTAAATATTGTTCCTTCACCTAGTTTACTCCAGACACTTATGTGGCCTCCATGGTTTTCGATAATTCTATTGAACACTAATGCAGGAACTAACTTACATTCAATTAATACCTTACGTTTACTTTTCTATTTTCAGCTTTGGAAAAAACCCACCTGTTCTATTGACGTATCCCAAGTATTCTTCCCCAAATCTCTCGATTGAATCTGCCTCCTCACGTTTTGCTAACTTAACATACATAGTTACCAAGATGGGAAACATGACTAAAGTCAAAATTGTTGGCCACTGGAGGAGGAATCCAAACATGATAGCGATGAACGCAACGTACTGGGGATGTCGTATTACATAATACGGTCCAGTTGTGGCAATCTTGTTTTTTCGTTGGGCCCGGTATAAGAAACCCCAGGTAATAGCAAGAAATACGAGCCCCCCTATAATTAACCAATCACTAATTGTGTGTATCGGGTACTGATGAGGATCTCCTTTGAGCCCTAGCAAACTGAACCAGAGATGCCCTGAGTCATGTGATGGTATGGCGAAGCTGGGGTATTTGCGTCCTAACCAACCTGAGAGCATATATAGAGTTAAAGGAAACCCATACATTTCCGTAAAAAGTGCGACAATAAAAGCCGAAAAAGTACCAAATACACGCCAGTCAATAGCATTTTTCGGTCTAACGAAACTAAACGCAAAAATAATAAATACCAGTGAGTTGACTATGACAACTGACCAGAACCCGTATTGATACAAGATACTCACCTACTTATTTTTGTAATTGCCTTAGGTTAATCCATAACGCCGTATTGGCGAAGCTTTACTAAGTTAGTTCATATTCGAAGTCGTTGAAGCGTCATAATCCCGCGGTTTCCAGTCTTTAAGATCGTCTTCATTAATAACGATTTTGCCGTTTTCCTCATCTACAGAATAATTTAATTCTTGAGGTGGATACTTAGTACATCCACCACCTAATCCCGTTAAGTCGGCGAGACTCCAACGGGTAAAACATACATTACACACTAATACATCCCCTTCGATGTGGAATTTACGGGAATAGCATGGTTCGCAAAAACTGCTAGCCACCATCACCCTACCCGCTGGGGATAAATAAGCCATCACAGGCAACCCTTTCTGACCATTACCTATATCAAAATTGGGATCATACATAGCGTAAAGAATTTTGTTTTTCTCTAAGTCGTTAAAAGATAGTTTAATTTGGCCGTTATTAATCTCTGCCTTTACCTCAGTCATTTCAATGGTTTTATCCGTATAATTAACACTTTTTCCTATTGAGTATTTGTCATCAAATCCGGGAATTGCCTCTTTGGTTGAGAGTACAATAGCTACTACCCCCACTACCAACAATGTACAAAGACTAATCAAGACCAATTTCCGCCGTTTTTTACTTTCTAATTCTAGCGCCTCTAAACGAGCCCGCTTCCCTACCAGATCAGCCATGCCGGTTTCCTCCTTCCTCTCAATATAATGGAGAGTCTACTTTAAGGCCGTCGAAGAACTATTTGGGCACCTTATGAAGATTTGCTGCTAATTAGTTCTTTTAATAGTTCAAGCTCTTTCTGGAGTTTGTCTTGTCTTTTACCCAGACGCAAACTGTACCCGAAGATTAACACCCAAATTATCGAATAGGCAAGAAATAAATAAAACAATATATCCATGATTGCACCCCCGTTTGCGATTCTTGATTTCTTATCCGCCCCTTGATTTAATTAAACAGTCCCTCTTTTAACCGACGAATCTCTGCTTTCATCCTTTCAATACGGACACTCCGCATCATAAAATAACAGTACAATAAGCTAAAAGCGAACAGGCTGGCAAAGAAAGCCAGCATCATGTCAGGAGCTAATCCAATTCCTTTCGAAGTGACCAGAGCGCCGGGATGCATAGTTCTCCACCAACGAATGGCAAAAAAATTAATTGGCACGACCACAAAAGCCAAGATGCCAAATACTGCAGCGAGACGTGCTTTCTTCTCTTCCTCGCCAATAGCCGAGCGAACCTTGCCATAGGCCAGGTACAAAAACCATAGGATCAGAGTAGTGGTGAGACGTGAATCCCACGTCCACCAGGCATTCCAAATGGGTTTAGCCCAGATAGGGCCAGTCAATAAAACGATGGTTGTGAAGACTACACCGATTTCCGCAGACGTATAAGCATAGGTATCCCAGTTCGTTCGCCTAGTTAGCAGGTAAGCGATACTGGCAACAAAAACAACTCCGAAGGCCATCATTCCGACCCAAGCCGAAGCAACGTGAAAATAAAAGATTCGTTGAACATCACCCATCGTTTTTTCTGTGGGCGCATAAACTAGTACTAAATATAGAGCTACAAACACGGCAAGAAACGTTGACCACGCTAATACCTTTTCTATTAGACTAGTGCGCGTGTTTTCAGTCATAGACTACACCTCCAGCAAATAATCGAAGAGAAGCATAGGTAATACAGTAAAGACCACCCCGTAGACAACCAGAATCTTAAGAAATAGATCCGTACCGCTTCCCACAAGACCAAAACTGTCTTTGGTAACAATCACAGCACTAAGCAATACTGGCACAATTAAGGGAATCAACATAATTGGCATAAGCATCTCTCCGGCTTTTGTCGCTGAAGACAAAGCCGCTAAAAAGGTACCCACAGCCATAAAACAATAAGTGCCCAGCAGAAGGACAATGACAAACAAACCTAACTGCTGTGGTCCAGGGTAATTGAAAATAATGAAGAATAGAGGAACTGTTACACCTTCTACAATAACCATGAGCAAGAGGTTCATGATCGTTTTAGCAACGTAAATAGCACTACGATCTAGGGGACAGAGCATCAACCCATACAAACAGTCATTCTGTTTTTCCGCAGCGAACGATCGGTTAAGGCAGAATATCCCGGCGAAAATTATGGTAATCCAAATGATCCCCGGCAAGACCTTGCTCATTAATTCTTTGTTTAAATCAATAGCAAATCCGAAAACCACCACCACCAATAAGGAGAATACTATCATCGTGCTCAGCATTTCCTTACTCTGTAGCTCACTTCTAATTTCTTTCCAAAGTAAAATTCTCACTTTCCTGATGAAGCTCATTCGACTCCTCCTATAAGCTCCAAATACCGACGTCTGAACTCTTCTCTCTTTAGCCTTCGGGGATTGCAGGAGTAGGCGATACGACCGCCTACTAGAATCAAAGCCTGGTCACTTTGTTCCAAACCCTGCTCAAAATCATGGGTAATCAGAAAAACTGTGTGTTTACTTTGGGATAACTGACTCAAAATTGTATTTAAAATCCCTTTAGCCATTTCATCCAATCCAGTGTAGGGTTCGTCCATTAACAAAATGGAAGGATTATGGACTAGTGCGCGCGCAATTGAGAGTCTCTGCTGCATACCTCGAGAGAAACTATGGACTGGCTCACCAGCCGCAAACGACAATCCCACTTCATTCAGTAGTTGTGTAATCCGTCGCTTTAAGTCTGGCACTTCATACATTCTTCCGTAAAACTCTAAGTTTTCTCGCGCCGTTAAGTTATCATAAAGAAATGAATTATGAGATATCATTCCTATCTTACATCGGAGAGTTGACCCGTTTTCCCTTACGTCCTGACCATTAATCAGTACCTGACCACCAGAAGGTTTACTGAGCATAGCCAGAATTTTTAGGGTCGTACTTTTACCAGCCCCATTAGGCCCAAAACAAGTAACGAATTCTCCAGGGGCGATTTCCAGATCAACTCCCTTTAAAATTTTTTTACTACCGATTGTTTTTGTTAGGCCCCGGGTTATAATCAAACATTTCATCCCCTTGAATTACACGATTTGCCTCAATTCAGTTTTACTATTCCTCCTCAGCATAGGTATCCTCTGTATCTAGGATAGCCAAGGCAACGTTTGCATACTTATTTTTTAAAGATCGGTAGTCTTCCTCGGATAGCTTTTTCATATGATAATCAAATTCAATTTCACTTAAGGTACTCATAATTACATCTTTTTCCGTTAACATCGTTGGACTCAACCATTCTGCTTGCTTCCCTTCATCTCCATGACCTTTCCAGATGGGATAGCCAATCAACGTCAAGGATACCAACACCAATAACACAAGTATTAAAACTGCATACAAAGGTTTCAACCTCCAAAACACCCTTTAATATAGGGTTTACTACCTTATAAATACTTCTTTAACTCTTCGTCTAAACGACGAGCATCCTCCTGATTAAGCGGGGCAACTTCTTCTTCCCTTAGGGATGAACCAACCCATTTTTCTAAACCCAGGTAAATAAATGCACCCCCACCAATAGTGGCCACAAACGGTCCAAGCCAAGCAATCCAATTGAATCCCCTTTTGGGCGGTGAAGCCAACACTTTGTCTCCATATACCTCTGCTAGATAAGCATACGTTTGTTTCTTATCCAAACCCTCTTTGAACATCTTTTCTCGGATAACGCCCCTTAATTTTTCGGCAGCTAACGTTTCACAGACTGCCAAATTCATCATACAGCCATCAAGAACACATATTACCCCACTTTCCACATCCAAAGGTATAGGGCGTGTTTCCCAAGTCTCGCTGCCATGGGCCGTTATAGGGGAAAACAACAAGGCGAACAAGACAATGATAACTGGCACTAATCCCAATCTCTTCATACTACCCCCTCCACCCTCTCCTTAATGACATCCTGCCTTCGAAGGTAGTGAGCCCCAGATTGACTACCGCGTCCGGGCCAAAGTGCAAAGATCGTACCGAAGATCAGGACATAGCCTCCAATCCAAAGCCAGGCAATCAAAGGATTGATAAAAATCTTGAAGGTCGCGCTCCTATCCTTTTGCCAATCCGCCAGAACAATGTACAGATCTTCTTTTAAAGTCGTGCGTAGTCCAACCTCAGTAGAGGGTTGATCTGAGGTTGGATAAAAAACTTTCTGTGGTTCCACTACGCCGAGCAGACGGCCGCTATACCGATCATAGACGCTCAACGCGGCATAGACAACTTGACGTGAATCACCCAGATCTTTTTGGGATAAATGGTTGTAAGTCAATTTGTAGGAACCTATCTCGAGGGTTTCCCCGATCTTAACAGTTTTGGTCAAATCAAGATTGTAAGTGTGAGAACCCGTAATTGCGATCAACATTAGCACCATACCCAAGTGAATAATATAACCCCCGTGACGCCGTCGATTGCGCATTAATAAAGTAACTATAGCCATCAGGAAAGACTCCCCGGTTAATCTCTTCCGCACCCGCGTTCCCTGGATAATCTCCAGTAGAATAGTAGAAATACAAAATGCCGCTATCCCATAACCGGCTAAAGCATAGGGTTTTCTAATCCCTAGAAGGAATATGTCCAGTATAGCTACTGCTGTAAGAACTGTAGGCAGCAGGAAATTGTCGAGCAAACTTTTTGGAGTCGCCTTGCGCCAGGCAATTAACGGGCAGATTCCCATCAGAATAAACAAAGCTAATCCTAAAGGAGCACTGACTGTATTAAAGAAAGGCGCTCCCACTGAGACTTTTACTCCCCGGACGGCTTCAGAAATTATCGGGAAAATCGTACCTAACAAGACTGCGAAAGCTAAGCCAACTAGTACTAAGTTATTTATTAAAAAACTGCTTTCCTTAGAGAGGAAGGCCTCGAACGAGCGACCCTGGGTAAGGAAGGCACTCCGTTTAACAATCAAGATTATACCAATAGCCAACATCAAGACAGTAAATACTAGGAAATATCGCCCTAATTCGTTACTGCCAAAAGCATGAACAGACGTTAGTATGCCGCTGCGCACCAAGAAGGTTCCAAATAGGGTGAGCACATAAGTAATAGTAACCAACGCTAAGTTCCATACCTTCAGCATGTCTTTGCGCTCCTGGATCATAACAGAATGGAGAAATGCAGTACCGGTTAACCATGGTAGTAAGGAAGCGTTTTCCACCGGATCCCAACCCCAGTAGCCACCCCAACCTAACTCCATATAAGCCCACTGCGCTCCTGAGAGATTACCTAAACTTAGAAATAGCCAGGCTAGGATCGTCCAACGACGAGTAATCCTAATCCACTCATCTCCGGCATTTTTGGTAATCAGTGCCGTCATCCCGTAAGCGAAGGGTATGGTAAACCCGACGTAGCCTAGGTAAGTAGTGACCGGATGGATTACCATGCCTGGGTTTTGTAGCATCGGATTCATACCTGCTCCGGCACTTACTATAGCTCCTGGGTACCAGCCACTAACCCGTTCAAAGGGATTCGTCAAAAACGCTAGAACAAAGAGAAAAAAGGCTGAGTTAAAGAGTAAAATTCCACTGGCATAAGGCGCCATCAGCTTTCCTTTACGCGAATAGGCAACGATTACCGTATACCAAGATAGTAGGAACAGCCAAAGCAACAAAGAACCGGAATTTCCCGCCCACCAAGCAGAAAATCGATAGAAGCCCGGTAAATCACGACTTGTGTATTCATAAACATATTTGATGCTGTAATCTCCACTCATGAGAAAGAAGATTAGGATTAAGCTAACCACAGTGCTGAGAAAAGCCACTGCTAAAGTTGCACCTTTAGCGCTCCCCAATAAGGCTTGATTCTTAGTACGAATGGCCATTAGGAACGCGATCATTCCATATATACTCAAAACCAGAGCCAAAACTATTGAAAAATAGCCTACTTCAGCCATTTGCGTACATCACTCCGATCTTGATTATTGCTACCGCTTTAGTCCTAGCGATCTTAAAAACTTAGTAACCGCACCCTCCTGCTGAGATTGGTCTGCCTGCTCATATTTGGAAGGGCACTTGAGGTTAAGATTATCGGCCTGGAAAGTGCCATCCTTGTTGAACTTACCTTCCACTACAGCCCCGGTTGCCTCTTGGAAATTATCGGGTTTGACATCGTTATAAATCACTATCAATCTCTTGTCGGGAGAGTTTTCATCATAGATCTGAAACTTAAGTACGACCGGGTTACTTTTCCCGTCAAAGGTTGCCGTAGTGACATCAATTTTTCCTTCAATACGGTAATGCTTGCCAGGATCAACACTACCATTGATAGCTTCACTTACCTTTAGATAATAAGCTGCATTAGCAGTGCTAAACCCGGCAACTATCAAGTAGAAAACAGCGGCCACAATTATAAGGATGCCAGCAGTTACTTTAAGGTTTTTTTGTCTCATTTACACGCCTCCAGTATACTACTTACTATCTTCTTTAATTTCGGCCAAGAGCTGGTTATAAGTGTCCACATCAATCTTGCCATCTAGCAACATTTGCCGAAGTTTCCTTTTTTCTTGATTTCCAGCTTCCGCCTTACTAAGCTTTTTAGATACTGGCCCTTTTTTCTTGGCTACGGTCCCTTTATAAGTACCCTGTGCAGGTTGCTTATCCCTATTGAGGCCTAAGATTAGGATACCGGCCAAGATAGCAACAAACAACAAGATAGGGATTAGGACCTCCGGTTTACTAAGCTGACTATTCCATCCCGGTGATAAACTTTGAGGGTTACTCTCACCGATTTGTGGCTGGTCGAAGCTTGGTTTATTATCCGGCTTGGTATAGTCAACTTTGACAGCTACATTATCTTTAGGCGTCTGATTTTTATAGTTAAAGGAAAATCTATCCAACCCTTTAGAATCTTTCCCAGTCATACTTGCAGCTGGAGTCGTGACAAAATTACTAGCGTTTTTCGGGGCTACAATGTTTAAATCCAAGTTATCTATATCATCTGTCGGAAAAAATATGTAGTTAAACGTCTTGTTTGGAGCAGCCGAACCATTATCGTAATAAAATTCTAAATAGGCCGGATACTTCTGGTTGGGAGCGATGTCTTTGGTGATTTTCCAACTGAGCTTCACTTTGTTATCGTCTAGATCCTGAGTAGTATACGGCTGGCAGTCATGACCCCCCTGGTCAGTAATTTCGCATGCCATACCTATTTCCGCTCCCTTAGGGATGATAAAGGAAATAAGGGTGTCTTTCTTTATAGTTTCAGTGCCAGGATTAATGAAGTCCCCTTGATAAATTACTAACGTTCTTGGGGCATCATATTCTGGTTTGACGTCTACTTGAAAGTTTGTGGCCTTTAGACTACCACTCTCTGCCCACGCAACATTAGGGCTAAGGTGACTTATACTTAAGCTTAGGAGAAGTAAAACTATCGTTAAAAGCAATTTTGTATTTGTTTTCACTTGTTAATCTCTCCTTGTGTTGTGAAGTTGTCCATTCCTTAATGCCCTAGATTAGAACCTCGATCCAATAGATGTGGCTTAAACTCAGGTAAAGAGGGATAGAGGGCTACCCTATCCCTTGGTCAAAAAGGAAATGTTTTATAACATAGCATCACGAAAAATTAACTTAAAGCCTATTTGCTCTTATGACCACTGCAGCAACCCGCGTCACCTGTACTTCTATCCTGTAGATCTTTCTCAGGACTATCGTGCCGTTGCCCATGTTTCTTCCCACCGCCACAACAACCCGCTCCCCCTGGCCGATGCATAAAGAGCATTATAGCGATGAACAAGAAAACCCACCAATTTTGACTGATAAATTGCCACATTTTTCAATTCCCTCCCAAAGTAATTTATTCACTTCCACTAAACCCACAAAACGATAAATGTGTTCACATGCCCAGAGGCAAACGAGGCAGGAACTTAGCCAAGAAACCCGTCAGTTGAGTCAATTTGTCAGCGTAAATCACATACGAGATATAAAGCATTAGGAGGCCGGCTAGCCGTTCAACAACAATTTGCCAGCGACGCACCCTCTGCAAACTCTTCATAACCCAATTAAATGACATCCCTGCGATCATATACGGAATAGCCAGCCCTACGGAAAAAATAAACATAACTAACATTCCGCTGAACGGATTTTGAGTAGTGCCTGCTAAAGCTAGAATAGAGTAGAGAGTCGGGCCAATGCAATGGGAACAAGCAACGGCGAACAACAAGCCGACAACAAAGGATGACCAAGCACTGTATTTAGCCTTATTCCTTAACTTTTCGTAGAAGGCTGGTTCCCAGTGTAATTTAGCAAGAAACGACAGATTGAAAACGCCCAAAAGCTTAAGCGATAAGATAAGGACAACTGTGCCACCCAAAATATTAAGCACGAACTGCCATTTACTGAGTATTGCACCAAGCTCTCCCGCAGCAGCTCCGGCAGCAGTAAACACCAGAGTAAAACCGCCGATAAAGGCTAGGGTATTCTTCAGAACTCGGCGACGCAGGAGTGCGTCCATAGCCGTCTCTTTAAGTTGATCAGAAGTCAGCCCTGTAATCAGAGAAAAATAGACTCCTAACATCGGAATGATGCAGGGCGAGAGAAAAGAAAGAATTCCAGCAGCAAAAGCAATTGCTAATAACGACGTAGTCAATGAATCACCCTGCTCTCGGTTTTAGTAAACCCATGTGAAGTTACGCATCGGAACTCTGACTAAATTCTTAATGACAAGTGTAACCTGACTGCCGGGTTTCAGTTCACTTAAATCTGTACTTTGTACTCCTATTTCAGCCGAAACGTGATGACCTTCTCCGCTTTTATTTAAAACTTTAACGACAGCTGGCACAGTGGTTCCACTAATCTTTAGTTCAGTATTCTCAGTAAAATCGAAATCATCCAGATTGGTCATATGATTGCTCATCGATACCGCAAATTTCTGCATCGAAGAATTTGAACCTTCTTTTTCCCAGGTAACGGTAACATCTACTCCTCCTTGGGTATCAAATAGCGGTGCACTCTCCGAGCCAGCGACCGAAGGGCTGGAAGAACCAGAGTTGTTAATACTGGTTGTATTAGGAGCTTGCTGCGCTTGATTTTGCGTAGCTTCAACTGTTTGGAGACCCCACCAAACACCTGCCCCTAAAATAATAATTAACGCAGCTGCAAGTACTCTTACCTTCAATCGTCTCTCCCCTTTACGAATAACAAAATTCCTACATCCAAGACATTTCTCCCTAGCAACTTGTCTTACTATCCCTAATAATACTTACACAATCCGACTAAGCTGTGAATGAGTTGTGAATTTCCTATGAATAAAATAACTATTTTTCGTTAAATTTGTTCTAGACATAAACATGAATAGTATAATCCTTACCAAATGCCAAAAGGGCAGTTTCTCCCTGTGAAGATACTGCCCTTTTCTAGCCTACCCTCTAGGCACCTGCTGGCCTCGCGACTTCCAAGTTAAGACAACGACGCAGATGGATCTCTTGGATCCTCTAACCGTGCGAATAATAGGTCCACATATTAACCGTAGGACAGTCGAGAATATTACTAAAGCTGACTTAAGGATCCGAAGTATAGAGGATCAGAATACCAAAATTTTAAAACATATTGTTGCGGAACCGTAAGATGTATGGATAACTTATATTAAATAGCAAAATTCCTCCCACAAAAGAGGGAGGAATGCAATAAGTCTTAAAGCACATTAATGCCCGTGGATATCTTTCTGTTGTTGCGGCTGCTGTTGTTGCTGTTGCTGAGATGGTGGGATGACGGCTGAGATCGCTTGCGGCAAGGATGTAATAACCAAAATAATCGAGATAATGGAAGATATAAGATACACCCACGCTGAAGGACGGTCATAACTCCACTTACGTTTAGCAACAAGAATAAACCACACTGAAACAACGAGGGAGACAAGTAAAAAGATGATCTTTGTTGACGGAGATAGTGATAATAGACTTGAGCTTAGAGTGGTTAGACCCAATGCAATCAAAAGAGTATGAACCCAGTGGTGGGAAGAAGCTATAATTGCAAACAGAACTGAACCAATTGCTTTGATTATGCCTCTATCCTTTTTTGCTTTTACATCCAGAATTACTTCGCTTTTGCTCATATGTGACCCTCCTTAGTTACTTCTACATCCTCAGTGTAACTCTCTAATTCGAGGATCTCATGAAAAAGCTATGAATTTCTCATGAAAATTACTGTACCACCATTTTCTTTGGTAAGATAATCGTAAACATTGTTCCTTCACCAGGTTTACTCCAGACACTGATGTGGCCTCCATGGGTTTCGATAATTCTCTTGACTATGGCTAATCCCAGTCCAGTCCCACCCTGGGATCGACTTCTGGATTTGTCTCCTTTATAAAACCTCTCCCAAATCATCGGTAAATCCTCAGACGCAATCCCTATGCCTGAATCTTTTATTTCAATCAGCACATTATCAGCCTTGTGAGCTATGGTAATTACAATTTCTCCCCCTCTAGGAGTATGGCGGATGGCGTTATCCAGTAGATTGATAAATACTTGCTTAATCCTATCACTATCTCCCCAAGCAAGCGGAGTTTTTCTGCTTATGTGAAATATCAACTTAACTCCTTTTTCTTCAACCAGCGTACTAAAATTACTTTGCACGGAAGAAGCAAGTAATTTTAGGTCAACATAATTCATTTTAAAATCTTCATATCCCTCTTCCATTTTCTTTAAATCTAAGATATCTGTGATCAAACGTTTGAGACGTGCAGTTTCTTCATAAATATTATTTAAGTAAGAATTTTTTTCATTGACATCAACAGCAAGGTCATCCTGTAAAGCTTCTGTAAAGGCTTGGATAATGCTTAACGGAGTTTTCATTTCATGGGATAGATTGGAAACAAACTCCCTACGCGTCTGATCTAATCTTTCCAGTTGGGCCAGCTTTTCCTGGAGTTGACCGGAAACTGTATTCAAAGAATCGGCCAGAAGACCGACTTCATCATTGGTATTAATAGTTATCCGACGGGAAAAGTCTCCGTTGGCCATCGCCAGAGCAACCCGGCTCATGCTGCGTAATGGCTCGGACACCTTTTTCGAAAAGAGGTAACTGAGAGTTATTCCGAGGGCGAGCCCACCCACAGTCGAATAAACTGTGATCGTCTTAAAGACAGCTAGTTGCCCGGCCAATGGTTCGATTGGAACATGAATTACGACCGCCCCTATCGAACTTTGGGGATCCGTCACCGGAACACCTACCGTAAGAACCTGGGTATTGAAGAAGGGGTTATTACCCTTGTTAAAAACCGTTTCTCCGTTCAACAGCTTTTTTATATCATCTTCAGTTAAAGGACTATAAGTAGGATCAGTAAGTACTAAGGATGTGTCTTTGGTACTTTTAGCAAAACCCTCAAATGTTTGGACAATACCATTCTTGTCATAGACCATGATATTTCCTTCAATTAAATCAGAAGCTAGTTTTACTTTTAAATCCATCGCCAGACTGTCATTTTCAGTGCTAGTAAAGTTGGCCACCTTTTTAGCTAAAGATGTTAATTGTTTAAATTGTACATCGTAGTAAATTTTATCCATAATGCTCATATGAAGAATCCCAGCTACCCCAATGACGATTAATGTGAGGATATTTATCACTATCCAAAGCTTTGTTACAATGCTGTTTGACTTCATCCTCATCCCCACTTCATCAATCTTCGTCTGCACTTTGAGTTCGAGCTTGCCAAAGTTTATCCCGCACTTGACGCTCAGGCCTTCACTGCCAGTTTATCAAATTCAAAACCGTTTCGAACATCGTTTTTTTTAATCCTCGTAGTACTTAAATGATAACGAACTCCACCAAAGGTTCTTCCCCAGGGTTACTTCAGCCCGACCATTGTAAGCACTTAACTCATTATCGATATAGAGGGTTATTCCCGTTCGGTTTTCTACAGAGTAGTTGTCCAGTGGACGACGTGGATGCCCAAGTTCCATGTCTGGACTTGGTAACGTGCCTCCGCAGCATCCCGACAGGGTGCCGCGAAAGATTATTATTTCTCCACCTTTGCTTTGAATGTAACGTGCCGCTTCCGGCGCAATATCGACTTTCAACACTGTTTTCCCTCCCCTTTTACCTAAATTTAAACTGATTCGCTAGTGATAAGTTTTTCCCGGAGCATTATATTCTAACCTCCACCTATGCCTTTAACTTCCCACTAAAACATAGGTACTCTAACAAGAAAAAAGGCCAGCGATAATTTTAAAGCTGACCCTTTTCGTTACTTTTACATTTTTATCTTTTTACTGAGCTTCTGGAGTTTCAGGTGTTGCCTCTGCTTCTGCTGCCTCAGGTGTTACCTCTG
>NZ_JUEE01000203.1:0-23221 GCF_000802135.1 Desulfosporosinus sp. BICA1-9 | reverse complement strand
AAAGGAATGGAACTGAAAGATGTTGAAGAATTCACTAAAATTCGTTGCAAATACCTACAAGCATTAGAAGAAGAGGACTACTGCGTTCTTCCTGGTGAGGTTTACACGGTAGGATTTTTACGGTCTTATGCTCGTTTCCTTGACATAGACTCAGAGAGTTTAGTAAATACTTTTCGAATGAAAATAAATGCGACTAAATTAGAAACCACGTTTGATTATTCTAAACAAGAAAGAAAGCCGTGGCTTCAAGACCAATATTTAGTAGCAAAAGTTTTACAATTTTACAGGGCATTTAAGTTTTTTAAGACAAATACGATGGAGGAGTCAAAAAGGTAAACTAAAAGAAATGTTTATGCTTCATCTAATGTGTAAAAATCATCATCGATTCTCCTAGCAGATCAGTTTAATTGTTTATGCTCTTCGTCAAACCATTTTTCGGGCATGAACAGCCGTGCTGAAATCAAACCATAGCCTTTAGGGCCGGAATAGCCGACGAAAACACCCACCTGACTGTTGGCTACTTTTCCGACACTACTTACACCGATTATTATCTTGCTAACGGGTATATTGCCGATTCGGGCCAGCAGTTTAGATTTTATTTTCCATTGGTTGCCGTTCATTTTACTCAGCTCCTTAGCGAATATTGCCTTAGGGCGAGGTTTCTTCCGCTATATAGATACTGAGAGATACAATATGTTGAAAATGTTTACGTTTATCAAAGCATCCTTGTCCCTTTTTTGGCCGCGGGATCTAGTTTTTCGCGTAACTCCGAAAAAAGCGGATGAATCGATTATTCGAAAGGATCGACGTGAATTATTACTACACATTCTTTTAATTGGTATTATTCTTTTATCAATTTCAATTGCAGTCTCAAATCTAATCTGGAAAAGTTTCTATGATGCGGAATCGATCAGTATCTACGTTGCTATATTTTGGTCAATCTATAATGTCGTTATGTTAGTAGTCACGATACTTTACATCATTAATCGACACTACTATAGACAAAAATATCGTTTTCCAGTAAAAGTAAGACTGCAGATTAAAGTGAGGGATTCTGAATGGGTCACTACAACAACGTGTGACATCTCACGACACGGGGTGTGTATCACTATTTTCGATAATTATCAATTCGATGATGATAAAATATCTATTATTCTAGAGCTTCCAGATGGACCTTTGAAGGCTGAATGTATTTTAGACTCTAGTGTATTGCAACCAAATGGTTTCCGTAAACTTGGACTGACATTTCAACCGTTTGCCCAAAAGGAACAAAATAGGCTTTTATATTTCTTATTTGTTAATTTGCCAAGAGACGCCTTTAATAAACAGCAATTAGTTCCCAATTATACGAGTATTAATGATCTTAAATTTCCGATTAAGCAATAGTCTAACCATCGACTAGAGGCTTTCGTTACCGAAGTCTCGATGTTCAACTTTAGTTGAACGAGTTCACTGCTGTGACGGTATAAGTATGACCCGCTGTCAGCGGCACAGTAATCTTATAGCTCACGCCACTGTTCGTTGTCGAGACCGAGCTAATGTTCACGCGTATACTGCCATCTAGGGACGATATCAGGAAATCCTAGCTTATGAATTTGAAGGTCGGCGGTACAAGCAACAGTTTGTATCCGTCGGAGAGCAGTTCTGTAGGACCAAATGAGACAGTTACAATCGTGTGGCAAGAAGGTAACTGGTATTATGTTGAGTGCTGTCTTTCATTTTGCCTTGTTCATTGCCATCTAAGAGTCCGAGGATTATAATTAGGAAATTAACGAATTTCTCAGATAAGAGGAGAAGTTATGAAAGTTAAGCAGGTATAGTTTAAAAAAGGAGAGATTGTTTTATGTCACAAGTAAACATTACTTGGGAAGGAAATATGAAATTTGTAGGTACCGATGATAGTGGCTTTAAAATACCTATGGACGCGTCAGCGATTTATGGTGGGAAAAATGAAGGCGTAAGACCGATGGAATTAATGTTAATGTCTCTTGGCGGGTGTACAGGTATCGAGTTAGGTCATATTCTCAATAAAATGAGAGTCGTATACAATCGTTTAGACGTTGAAGTTAATGGGACTAGAGTTGAAGAACACCCCAAGGTGTTTAGCGATATTCATGTGGTATATCGGTTAAGCGGGGAGAACATTTCAGCAGAAAAGGTGAATAAAGCTCTACAAATGGCTGAGCAGGTTTATTGCTCTGTGTCGAATATGCTAAGAAAAGTAGCGGAAATCTCCTATTCTATTGAAATTAATGGTAGGGTCTATAAATATGTGTGTGTGGAAGCAGTGGAAAAGAGTCCGGACAAGAATTCTGGAGCTTAGAGCGCAGGGTGCTCCAGCGTGGATGGACTGGTATAGGATGAAAATCTTATGAAAGGAGGAAGTTGCAATGAAGGTTAAAAATGTAATGGTTTGTAACCCTTACACAGTTAGATCTGATCAAAGTCTTGCTGATGCAAGCAGAATTTATCTAGACCACGATGTTAATTGTGCGCCTGTTGTGGGGGTGAACGATGACATTGTTGGGATTATTACGATTTCTAAGGTATTGGGATGTTTTTTATCTGGCTATTCCCCAACAGCAAAAGTAGAGGAATTCATGGATGATCCGCCAGCAACAGTGGAAGAAAATTCTGACTTTGAGGAAATAGCAAACACTTGCACTCAGGATATGGAACGCATGCTTGTTTTGGATCAAAATATGAAATTAACGGGAATTCTGTCCCGAGTAGAGCTAATTAAAAAGGTTAACTTGGCTTGGGAAGAAACTAGAAATGAACTTAGAGTTGTGTTGCAGTCAGTTAGTCATGCAATTATTGCTTTCGATAAAACGGGTTCTGTATACCTTTTTAATAAAGGAGCAGAGATTCTCTTAGGGCTTAGTAGTCAGGAAGCAACTGAGCAGTGCTATGAAGGACTTCTACCTCAGTGGATATGGAAGGAAGTTATTGCTGACGGTCAAGCACGGTTTGGCTTTAGATTGGAGGTTAACAACAAGCGGGTAATAGGGAATGCGACGCCTATATTTGTAAATGGCAACATAACAGGTACGGTTGTCGTATTGCAAGATTTATCGGAAATGGATAACTTAACTCTAGAATTATCGAGGGTCAGGGAATTAAAAGTTGAGTTGGATAATATCATCGAGTGTTCCTATGACGGAATGCTGGTTGTTAATCCTGAAAGAGTAGTTCTAAGGGTTAATAAGAGTGCTTTGCAGCTTTTTAACCTGACAGATTATAGCCAGAATTGTATATTAAGTGATATTGAATCTGAAGTTGCTGGTTATTTGGATGAAATGACTATTAAAATCATCCAGCAGAAGAAAACTCTCACCGAAGGTTACACGAAGGTCGATGGACAGGAGATCATTATTACCGGTAATCCTCGTTTTGCTCCGGATGGAAAGGTAATACAGGTCATATTTAATATGAGGGATATGACAGAATTGCAACGTCTTAAGTTTCAAGTAGAACAAGCGAAGGAAGAGAGATTACGTTGTTCAGTCGAGTTAGTAGAGTTAAGAGGAAAGTTATTAAAAGAAGATTTAATAACCAAGAGTCCTGCGATGGAGCCTGTTCTAGAGCTAATGGTACGTGTATCGCAAGTTGAATCGACAGTTCTGATTACCGGAGAATCAGGGGTGGGTAAGGAAGTAGCTGCTAAACGGATTCACAGGCTAAGCGGAAAGGAGAATGGTCCGTTTATCGCAATTAACTGTGGAGCAATACCGGAAAATCTCATAGAATCTGAACTTTTTGGTTATGAAAAAGGTGCCTTTACTGGAGCTAGTAAAGAGGGGAAAATAGGCTTAATGGAAGCGGCCAATGGTGGGAATATCTTCCTTGATGAGATCGGAGAACTTCCTTTGAATTTACAAGTTAAGCTTTTAAGAGTTATTCAGGAAAAGGTTATTTGTCGTATTGGTGGCATAAAGCCTATTAACCTTGATGTACGCATTATCGCAGCTACTAATCGTAATCTGGAGGAAATGGTCAAGAAAAAAACCTTTCGCGAGGATTTATTCTATCGTTTGAATGTTGTACAAATTAAAATTCCTCCTTTGCGCGAGCGTAAAGAGGATATTTTACCTTTAAGTGAATATTTTTTGAGCAAGTATTGTTCTAAATACAACAAACAAAAAAAAATTACTCAACAAGTTTATAAAATATTTGAGAGTTATGATTGGCCAGGAAATATTCGTGAATTGGAAAATGTTATAGAAAGAGCGGTCATTCTAAGTCAAGGTGATTCAATAGAGGTTAACCACTTACCAGAAAATTTGAATGTAGGGAATAATGGAAAGGCTGAGGTTGAAGTAACCGTTAGAGGAATTATCCCATTAAACGAGGGCGTTCAGTTGATGGAAAAGGAATTGTTGCGAAAAGCACTAGGAACTGAGAAAAGCAGTAGAAAAATAGCTTTACTCCTAGGGATAACTCATACTACTGTGTTGCGGAAAGGAAAACAATATGAGCTGCTATAATAGTGGCACTGCGAAGTTCCAATTGGAACAAATGTGTTCCAATTGCAGAAAATGAGCTTTTTGCCTAATCCCTAATGTCATTTGAAATAAAACAAGGATGAATGGAACAGAAATATTCCATTCATCCTTGTTTTATAATTAAAATTATCAGAAAAGTTACTCTTATCAAACATATCGGGATTGGCATAAGTTTTGCATATAAATCAGGAACAGGTCCTCAACCTTTTCCTATAATGCTAAACTCAAGAAAATCTGATCTGATGTAAAGAAGGGAGCTTATTAACATGACCACAGATATGCAGCACATTCGGGTTAGCGTCGGTTTTTATCCCAACTGGTGGCATAAGAATTATGGTATTTCTTACGGTAAACAGTACTACTATGACCCTGACTACCGCATTGAGGTCGCAATGAAGCAACAGAAGTTACTACATGAGCGCTTTGGAGATCTAGGGCTAGGAAACCCTGATCCCCAACCAAATCCTTTTGTCGATTACGGTATGGCTTTGGTACCTGAATTGTTCGGTTGTGAAACCACGTTCTTCGATGATGCTTTGCCGTGGGCTATTCCGGCTAACATGTCTGAAGAAACAATAAATAATCTCGTTGTACCCGATATACTGAACACTCATCCCATGACTGAAATCATCAGACAAATGGATTATTTAGAGAAAAAATACGGGCGGGTTACAGGAAATATTAATACATGTGGCATTCAGAACTTGGCCTTAAAACTGCGTGGTGATGAACTGTACATGGATTTTTATGAGAATCCAGATGTGGCACACAAGGTAATGAATCTTTGCTTGGAAACAATTATTCCATTAGCCAATTATGTTAAAAGCCGTACTGGTACATTAGCATCATCCGTTACCCCTATGGCTCCACCAGAAATGTATATTACTCCGAATTGTACTACAGCGCAAATCTCTAATGAATCCTATGAGGAATTTATTTTGCCATATGAAATGAAGCTTGCCAATGCGTTACAACCTTTTGGTATTCACCATTGCGGATCTGTTGATAATGTAATAGAAGGCTACAGTAAAATCAAAAATATGCAATTTATTGAAGTGGGGCCTTTGACTGACCTGCGTCGGGTGAGAGAACTGATGCCTACTGTCTTTATAAATGCTAGGATTTGCCCTGTCCGTATGCTCCAATGTACAGCTGAAGAAATTGAGCAAGATGTCAAACGTCTCATCGACACTGGTGGTCCTTACGAATTGCTCTCCATTGATGCAGTAGGTCTTGATTATGGGACACCGGATGAAAATGTTCGCGTTATGATAAATACTGCAAAAAGTTACAGTGCAGCAAAGATTGCCGAAGGGAAATAGTCTCTGTATTAGGAGTTCTCACCCTTTGCAGTCGAGTGATGGTTGTTAGTTTTTCACATCAAGTACACACAACTAAGAGATATTTTGAATGAGGGGGAAGCATGATGTCCGTATTAGAAGATATTAAAAATTCAATTATTACTTACAAGCCTGCAAAAACTAAAGAGTTTTGCCAACAAGCTTTAGACGAAGGAATCGATCCACAGGTGATTTTAAGTGAGGGATTAATCGCTGGCATGGCGGTTATTGGCGAGAAATTTAAGTTAAATAAGATTTACGTACCGGAAGTACTTATTTCTGCTCGATGTACTCATGCAGGACTAGATATATTAAAGCCTATTTTGGCTGCAGCAAAGGCAGTGCCATTAGGTAAAATTGTACTGGGGACAGTTAAGGATGACCTTCATGATATCGGCAAAAACCTTGTTGCTATGATGTTTGAGGGTGCAGGGTTTGAAGTAATAAACTTAGGGGTTAATGTTGACCCGGAGAAGTTTGTCGAGGCAATCAAAGAATATCAACCCAATATTATAGCGATGTCGAGCCTAATAACGTCGACTTTGCCTAGTGTAGAGACGACCATTAAAGCGATTATAGATGCCGGTCTGCGTGATCAAGTTAAGATTATGGTGGGTGGAGCACCAGTAACTGAAGAGTGGGTCCTGCAAATTGGCGGTGACGGGTTCGGTAAAGATGCTACAGCAGCAGTTGATGCAGCTAAGAAATTGATTGGCGTAGCTTAAAGGAGGAAAAATAATGTTTCATACCGAGGTTCGCAGCAAGAAAACAATAGTCACCATCGGTAGGGATTTGCCTGCAGTTATTATTGGTGAACGGATCAATCCCACAGGGAAAAAGAAATTTGGTCAGGCGCTTTTGGCTAAAGACTATGATTATGTAAGAAGCGAGGCAATCGCTCAGGTCGAGCAGGGCGCAGATATGTTAGACGTAAATGTAGGAGTTGCAGGCATTGATGAGGTTGCTATGTTACCGGAAGTCATCAAAATAGTGTCTGAAACCGTTAATGTACCTCTGTGTATAGATTCGGCTAATCCGGTTGCTTTGGCAGCAGCGCTAAAAGTATATGAAGGGAAAGCCTTGGTTAACTCAGTAACGGGTGAGGAAAAATCTCTTGAGAGTGTGCTGCCTCTGATTAAGGAATATGGAGCAGCGGTTGTTGGCTTACTCATGGATGACACTGGTATTCCCAATGATCCTGAAAAAAGATTAGCGATCGCCCTGAAAATTGTTGAACGTGCAGAAAAGCTAGGAATTGAACGATCCAATATAATAATCGATTGCTTGACTATGACGGTGAGTTCAGATCATAATGCTGCCGCTATTACCCTGAAAACCATTGAAAGGATCGTGGAGGAACTAGGTACTAATATTATTTTGGGAATTAGCAATGTTTCATTTGGTTTACCAGATCGAAATAGTATTACTAAAACGATGCTTGCTATGGCCTTAAGGGCCGGCCTAACCTGTATAATTATGGATCCGACGGCAGAGGGAATGCGGCGAACGGTTAAAACCTCTGATCTTCTCTTAGGACGAGATGAGTGGTCTATGAACTACTTGGCAGAATATCGACTGTACTCTGAACCACAAGATTAGTTTAGAGACCTTGCTCGATTGGCGTAGTAAGCCTATAAATTATATATTTCTTAATTTCTTATAGAGCAGGAGTGGGGGTAAAGTGCAAAAAGGAAAAATTATTGCCTGTGAAGTTTTTAAAGAAGAATTCCTTAGGGGTTTAAAAATACCCCTAGAGGACTGTATCTTTTTACCTCAGGAATTGCATCGTACCCCTGATCAACTAAAAGTTGAACTGCAAAAGCGGATAGATCTCCTTGAGGAACAAGGAGATCTAGACTGCATCTATTTAGGTTACGGTTTGTGTGGCAATGGTGTTGCGGGAGTAAAGTCCAGCCGGAGTAAAATTATCATCCCCAATAGTGAGGATTGCATAGCCGTTTTACTTGGTCTTCGTCATTTCGGTAAATGCCAGCTTAATAGAACGACAAGTTATTTTCTCAGCTCGGGGTGGATTGGCTTTGGGAGCGATGGATGGAAAGAATATCAACGTTGCTTGGAGTTGTTTGATCATGAAACAGCTTATTGGGCTACCAAAGAAATGATTAAGAACTATGAAACGTTTATTCTGATCAATAATGATATGGCCAGCTATCCTGCGGACAAGGTTTATGTCCAAAAGATTAGTAAGTTTTTTGGCTTGAACTATGAAGAGGTTGAGGGCTCAATAGATTGGTTGGCTAGCTTGTTTGAGGATATAGAATCAAACTCCAAGATAATTGTTGAACCAGGTATCTCGATTCAAAGTAGCATGTTTACCTGCGGAACCTAATAACCCATTGGAGGTGCTAAGTGCAAAGTTTCAAAATTAAATTTCTACCTCAAAACTTAGAAGTTTTTGTTCCAGCAGGTACCAGTGTGGTTGAAGCAGCGGACTTAGCGAGGGTTGACATTGAGCCCACCCCTTGCGGACGGCGTGGAACCTGTGGGAAATGTTTAATCCTTTGCCATGATTATTCGGGAATCCCGACAATCGTTGAAAAGGAAAAGATTATCGATGCTAAGTTGGACCAAGGCTGGAGATTAGCTTGTCAAACGCTTATTGTACAAGATATGGTTATTGAAGTGCCCGGTCAATCAGCAGGTAAGCTAATTAAAGCCTTGTTATCACGGCCCAAAAGTGCCATAGAAATTCAACCAACGATTATTAAGCACTTTCTTAAAGTCCCCCCACCAACTATGACAGATCAACGGGCTGATTGGGATAGAGTGGCAGAGCTGTTACCTGATCCTCAACAAGAATTAGACTTAACCTTGTTGAGGAAACTACCGGAATTAATGAGGGAAAACGACTTTGAAATTACTGTCGTGACTTACAGAGGAAAAGTGATTTCAGTCGAAGCAGGAGACACAACAACCGTAGGGTATGGTTGTGCGATAGACATTGGAACCACAACGGTAATATGCAGTTTGCATGATCTATTTGATGGACAAGAAATCACAGCTGCATCAGCGTTCAACCCACAGAGAACCTATGGAGCCGATGTGATTTCTCGTATCGACTTTTCTCTAACGGGCGGTAACTTGGAAAAATTACAAAACTTAATTATCGATCAAGTTAATACCTTAATCGATGAAGTAATATCAAAAGCAGGAATAAATAGGGCGGATATTTATTTGCTTAGTGTGGTTGGAAATACAACTATGCAGCACTTGTTGCTTGGACTTCCTGCCAAGTATATTGCCGCACCGCCCTTCGTGGGAACTCTCTATACAGGACTTAGTTTTGATTCCACAGATTTAGGTATCAAAATCAATGACAGAGGCCAAACAGTCTTTTTACCCCATGTGGCAGGGTATGTAGGAGCAGATATTGTGGCAGGAGTACTGGCTACGGGTGCTTATAAGTATGATGCTCCATGCGTCTTGATTGATGTTGGAACCAATGCCGAAATTGTCTTAGCGGCTCAAGGCTCTTTATATGCGTGTTCAGCTGCGGCAGGACCAGCTTTTGAAGGTGCCAACATTTGCTGCGGCATGCGTGCGGAAACGGGAGCAATCGATCGGGTTTGGCTGGAAGACGGGAAGTTGCACTATCATGTTATCGGACAGGTTCCAGCATTGGGCTTATGCGGGTCGGGTTTAGTGGATGTCATTGCCGAGCTGCTAAGTATTGGAATTATCGATTGTAGCGGACGTCTATTAACCCGTAAGGAAGCAATCCCGATCGTGGGGGATACTTTGGCGGAAAGTTTGCGAGAAAATGACGATGGTGACGAATTTGTCATAGTTGAAAATAGTGAATTTCAAAAGGTAAGTCTCACACAAAGGGATATTCGCCAAGTCCAGTTAGCTAAAGGTGCCATACTGGCCGGAATTCGAATTATGATCAAGGAAATGGGCATAAAGATGGAAGATGTTGAGCTGTTTAACTTAGCAGGTTCCTTTGGCAATGTACTTAATAAAAAGAATGCTCAAGTAGTGGGTCTAATCCCGGCCACTATATCTCTGAGCAAAGTAGAATATGCAGGTAATACAGCACATGTCGGGGCACAAATTAATCTATTGCGTGCAGATACCGAAGAGATTGTGAATTCCGTAGTTAAAAATATTAAATATATTGAGCTTTCGGATCGAAGTGATTTTACGGAAGAGTTTACTAATGCCATGTTTTTCGGTGAATGTGAAGGATAGAGGTAAAAATGAAAGGAGGTGAAGGCTCTCACCTAACGAGAATAGAATACCCGATTGCGAGAAAGGCAGTTTATCTTAAAATTTCAAAATTGTGTCTTGACAAGCGGGGACATTTCAAATCCCATCCACCGCGGAATAATTCCCAAGGAGATTTATTACGTATTATTAAGGTGAAGGAGGCGCACTGATGAATTCATTCGGAGCATGGATTGTAGGATTGTGGTTAACCTATACGGCTGTCCTTATTGTACTAAGCAGATATGCCAAAAAGAAAGCCGAATCTGGTGAGGGTGGGGATAGTTTTTGGGTTGGAGGCCGCAGCTTTAAACCTTGGATGGTTTTCGTATGTATTACGGGCTTGTTTTCGGGTTCTTCATTTATTGTTGTTTTAGAATTGTCATATAAAGTGGGTATTTCAGCCGCTTGGTATGGCGCGGCTGAAATGGTTCATGTCTTAATCATTGCTCTGTTATTAATTGCCAATCTTCGTAGACTGAAAATGGTGACTGTTTCTGGATTAATAGGGGATAAATTCGGGCGACTGGCACTGGGTGTGAGCGGTGCGATTACGGCCTTTACCTTTCCCATGTGGTCAATAGCAACCGCCCTTGCTTTTGCTTCTGCTCTTCATGTATTTACCCCTTTATCGCTTCCCTTTTCCATTGCGATTACAGGGATAACGTTACTGATTTTTCTTCAAGCAGGTGGGATGTGGTCAATTGTTCTTACTCAAACAGCAAATAGTTTTGCGTTTGCAGCAATGTTTATCGTTGGGGGTATTGCCTTCTTTATAGAACCTGGTTTCGACGGATTAGCCGTGTTAGCAACCGCCAAACCTGCCATGTTTTCCCCAACAAATGTAGGTTTGCAAGTGATCATTGCTTGGTTTGCTACATTTTTGATCAATGTGTTTGTAGCCCAAGCAGCATTTCAGATGGCCTTATCCTGTCGTACTCCTGAGGAAGGTAGAAAAGGCTTATTAATGGCCTTTGGAGCAAATATTTTCTTCATTGCGTTCGGTGTATTGTTTGGTTTGTCAGCTGCTGCAGTTGTGCCAGGCGGAGCTCGTGGCATGATTGCCATACCGCAATATCTGGCTCAAGTATTACCAGCTCCATTGGTAGGCGTGTTCTTCCTTGGAATTTGGGCTGCAGCGTTGGGGTGGGGTGCGCCTTGCCAATTCTCCGGTGCGACAAGCCTTGGGCGTGACGTAATGGGTGCCATTAACCCGTCCTTAAGTGATGAACGCAAAGTTCTTTACACAAAGTATGCATTGGTTGCGCTAACCTTAGAAATGATTTTATTAGGTCTAATGCGTAGCGAAAACGCTTCCTGGTGGAATATTTTAGCATGGACGTTACGGAACGGATCGACGTTCGCTCCAGTTGTTGTGGCTTTGGCTTGGCCTCTGGCTACACGTCGTGGAGCAATAGCTGCTCTGTTCGGAGGATTTATTTCTGGATTATCATGGTATGCCCTAGGTGGTTGGGATCCAGTCAACTTTTTCTTTAATATTCATCCTGTGTTTATCGGTATGACCTTTAATATCTTATTGATGGTGGTAGTTTCAATGGTGGACAATGCCGGACAGTGGAAAATTAAATTTGATCAGTCATCCGGCAGAAAGATTTTAGGGCTTGTCTCTACGGCAGCCATGTTTTTACTGGGCTTTATAGCATTAACCCAATTTAGCTGGCTCTTCCAGAAAGGGTTGATCGGATTAAACCTCTTCCTCATTGTAGCTGCCATTTTTGTAATTGTAATGATCTATGTAGTACCTATAAAATCGGGTGTTACATCGACCGGAAAAGAAGTTGCTTAAATCTTACAACGTTGAATATGACCTTTAGGCTTAAGCCGCAGAAGCTGGTAATGCTTCAAACGTTGCCAGCTTATGTACATATGAACAGCAGAGTAGTTAATACAAGTGAGTATAAAGGTAACAAAAGTTACTAAAATGTAACAAGCGTAAAATAGAAGACCGCCATTGACTTAAATACAGGCAAACTATATTCGGAGCATCACATTACATCATGCCAGAGGCTCAGGTTAAATGGACTTAAAGGCTCTTGCAACTATTGTAAGAGCCTTTCCTTGAGAATTATTATACTGTTTTTTCAAGAAGAGGCTATTAAAATATTATTAGAGTAGAGGGGTTTAACGTGTTAATTTATTTGCTAGTACTACTAATACTAGGATTGATGGGCGGATTTTTTTCAGGTTTATTGGGTTTGGGTGGGGCTATATTAATGGTGCCTTTGCTGCTTTATGTACCCCCATTACTCCATTTTCCAACCTTGGACATGAAAAGTGTAGCGGCCGTCAGTACCCTACAGGTCTTTGTCAGTGCGACTTCTGCTGTTATAGCCCATCGAAAAAGGGGAGCGGTCAGCATACCCGTTTTGTTGACTATGGGTATCCCGGCTGCTACTGCTGGTTTTCTGGGAGCTCTCTTTTCAAAATATGTCAATGCAGATTTCTTGTTAGCAATGTTTGCTGGTATTTCTACCTTAGCTACTTTATTAATGTTAATACCCAAAAAAGAACATGATACTGACCAAAGTCAGGGAATGTTAAATGTCGATAAAGTTCAGTTTAATCGTGTACTGGCGGCTTTATTAGCTACAATAATCGGTTTTATTGGGGGGATGATAGGTGCGCCGGGGGCTTTTATCTTTGTTCCAGTTTGTATTTATATTCTAAAAATACCTATGCGTATTACCATTGGTTCAACTTTGGGTATAGTTTTAATGACGGCTTTTACAAGTGCCGTGGGTAAGATTGCCAGTGGACAGATGCTTTGGCTGGTTGCGGCGACATTGGTGTTAGGATCTGTACCAGCTGCACAATTAGGTTCACGGGTGTCACATCGCGCTCCGATAAAACTGTTGCACTGGATTATGACACTAATTATTGCTTTATCATCTTTAAAAATATGGTTAGATGTAATTCATTAATACGGGAAGAAATCACCACGAACTTCTATTCTATGTGAAAGAGAGGAACTATAGTGGAGAATAGAGCTACAGATAAGTATGAGAGACATATACGGTGCACGAAAGAGACTTTAAAAATCTGGGAAGGCAAGATTGATTGGCGTTTACAGTATTTGATTAGCCTAGCGCCTTTGTTAAGACAGTTAACAGTGGAAGACCTGGGAATAGCCATCGCAGATAGAGAAAAATTTTTAATTTATCTGGCAGGAGATAAGCTAGATATTAAGATCAAACCAGGCGATACTATTCCGCCTCAATTGCCGATTCAAGAGGCTATGAAAGAGGCTAGGCGAGTTCTAAAAGTAGTGGATAAAGAATCATTCGGCATTCCATATATAGCCATATCTATCCCGATTCTTGGAGACGAAGGGAAGGTTATAGGTGGGATAGCGGTACAACAGTCTATGGAACACAAAGAAAATTTACGGGCTATGTCCCGGCAAATTTCTGAAACACTCTCTACGCTCACTGCAACTATCCAAGAACTTACAGCCCAGGGTGAAGAGCTTAGTGCAACAAGTCAACAATTTGCAGCTATTGCCCAAACATCGCAAGAAGGTGTTAAGGAAACAGACAAGATTGTACAGACAGTCAAAAGTATCAGCGATCGAAGTAAAATATTGGGGATAAATTCAGCCATAGAAGCTGCACGGGCAGGTGCGGAAGGCAAGGGATTTTCGATCGTAGCTCTGGAAATAAGAAAGCTTGCAGAGCAAAGTGCAAGTTCTATTACAGAGATTAAAGTTATCATAGAGGAATTTTCTCAAGCTATCGCCCAAATTGCAACATCGGCAACGGAATTAGATCAGGTTGCAGGTCAACAAGCTGCTCATTTATCACAGTTTACAACAGCTATAGAGAATTTATCTGAGTTAAGTATAGACCTTGCGAATATGGCAGAAGCGCTTTCTAGAGAAAATTAACTAGCTTATTCGGAACACGGAGAGGTAACGAACCGTGGTGCGCCCGGACGAAAAAGCCACGGCGGCCTATATTACACAGAGAATAGAGGGTCGGAACAGACGGTGTGGCAAGCAAATATTGAGGTCAGAAGGATTAACGAATACTGTAGCCCCGAGATGGCTCCTCTTCAGAATCTTATGAAGGAAATTCTGCGTTGCGCCGACCCATTGTCGCATTGGGGAAGGCCGAAGCTTTGTGGGAAGAAATGGTTAAATGCACTACAAAGGCAGCCGGGGTATGGGTTCTGACATCAATATTCAGCTCTGATCGTGACTACAAATGATGGCAGAGAGCACATAAATTATATAATAAAATGTAAATGAGGTTTGGAGGGAATTTAGAATGAGTAGCATATTTGGTTTAATCGTACTAGTATTAGTAGCATCAACGTTGCAAGCAGGAACTGGTTTTGGATTCTCAATAATGGCAACGCCGTTTCTACTTTTACTTTTTGATCCTCATGATGCAATTCAGTTAAATATCATACTTTTCATCTTTCTTGATGTACGAATATTAAAGATTTTAGTAAGTTTCCTAATCCTTTCCTCAACAGCTTTATTAGTAGCTAAAATTAATGTGAAACAAACTAACACCAAGGAACTAATAACAGGGGCATTGTCTGAGTTGCTTACTACAAGCTTAGGTATGCCTGGGCCGCCATTGTTGATATATTTTGCTGGGGCAAAGGTTGATAAATCTACTCTTCGTGGTACTGCTTTAGCCTATTTCGTGTTTGTTTTGCCGATCAGCCTTTTACTCCAATTCTCAATGTATAGCATTTCAAAGGGCGTTTGGATATCAACTTTATGGGCTTTGCCCTTTGCTGTAATGGGAATTTATTTAGGACAATGGGTATTTACACGATTAAATCAGCAACTTTTTGAAAAGATAATTTACACATTATTATTTTTCACGGGTATTTACTTATTAATTATAATTTTTTAAAGTATTCAGAACGAAAAATTCCTTGTGATTTTATAGAATTCTATGGGATGTACCGCCAGAAAAAACTATTCAAAATCGACCCAACTAACATCTCCTTAGAAGGGCATAGTCTTACATTCTGTATGTGATGATTCACGTATAACGCTTCTAATTTATGACTTAGCTATTAAGGCTAAAAGGGGGGATTATTTTGAACCTAACACGATTTCAACATGGTGGGGGACGAAAACGGAGTAATCCGGGCGGCTTGTTTCAGGAAGAAATCGAGAAGGCTCATCTTGAGGGTACTATGCGAATGGTGAGAAAATATATACCCTTAATAGGAACTATCCGAAATTATAAAAAAGAATATTTTTATAAAGACTTGATGACAGCTATGACAGTGGCTGTAGTTGCAATTCCGCAGTCTATGGCTTACGCATTGATAGCAGGTGTTAATCCTATATATGGGCTATATACGGCTATAGTATCAACTATCATCTCCTCAGTTTTTGGAAGTTCAGACCATGTTATAGCGGGGCCGACTAATGCTATAGCTTTGCTAATAGCAAGCACCATGAGTATATATATGGGGCAAGATAACGTGTATCAAATGCTATTTCTGCTGACTTTCATGGTTGGTATCTTACGAATACTTTTTGGTCTCATTAAACTAGGTAAAGTAATTAATTTTGTCTCCTATTCAGTATTGATTGGTTATACAGCCGGTGCTGGTGTCTTAATTGGGCTTGGACAACTTAGTACATTGCTTAGTATATCCATAAAAGATTCTTCACATATGTCAACAATGGCAAAGTTTTATTACGTTATGACTCATTTAAGTCAAGTGAACTTATATGCACTGGGACTTGGAGTTATGACAATGGCCATTATCATTATCTGTAACAAAGTTAATAAAAAACTCCCTGGAGCATTAATCGGGATTGTGATTCCAATAATGTTCATTGTCCTTTTTTCATTAGAACAGAAGGGTGTTAAACTCACAGGTTTTATTCCCTCTTCACTTCCTCCCTTTATGATGGTTCAATTTGATTGGGTGGCCATGCAAGATCTTTTCGGAGGGGCAATTGCAATAGCTATCCTAGGATTAGTAGAAGCCACTGCAATAGCTAAGTCCATTGCTGCCACCTCAGGACAGAAGATTGATGTAAACCAAGAATTTATTGGACAAGGTCTAGCTAATGTAGGTGCTTCCTTCTTCCAGTGTTTTGCCGGATCTGGTTCCTTTACACGTTCTGCACTCAATTATCAAAGCGGCGCTGCGACAAGAATTGCTGGAATCTTGTCAGGTGTGATAGTTGCCTTGATTCTTCTATTTTTCGCTCCATATGCGCAATACATTCCAAATCCTTGCCTAGCAGGGGTGATTCTAGTCATTGCCTATAACATGATTAAAACAAGAAGGAATTTAAAAATATTGTAAAAGATGGTGAATTTAAATCCGACTCAATTGCCCTGTGGGTAACGATTTTTGCAACAATTTTATTGCCGCGCCTTGATCTTGCAATCTTTACAGGGATCGTATTATCTATTGTTTTATACCTAAAAGATACTAACCAAGTAACTGTTAAACTCCTTGTGCCGGAAAATGGTAAAGATTCTCAAATCATTGAGCGAGAAGTTAAATCAGTTAATGAAAAGTTAGATATTTTAATTATTCAATTGGAAGGAAATCTATTTTTTGGCTCGGCAGATGACCTTCAAATTAAACTTCTTGACATTGTTGATAAATCCAAAATTTTTATCTTAAGAATGAAGTATGTTACGAGATGGATTTTGCTGCTCTTGGTGCTTTGAAAGTTTTTATGAGAATGTTAAAAGAAGCAGGTTCTACTCTAATCATTTGTGGAGTGAAGTCGGAGCTTGAGTTAATGCTTAAAAACACGGATCTAACTGCGGATGTCGGAACGGATAACTTCTTTATGTCGGAGAATGAAATTTACGCTTCATCCACTAACGCCTTACAGAGAGCAAGGGCTGTTCTAGGGTGTAATATAGTTGACAACTCTAGCCCGAAAAATTCGGCTTTCTTGTAATCTATGAGGATTAGAGATTACTATGGGGCTATCAATGCCCTTGGTCACGCCTGTCTGGAAAGGAGATTTTGTTTTCGGCATAGAGATGTCTTTAGTTTAAAAGGTAAGTTAGGTGTAGTTGTAAGCGTGGAATATAGCAGAGAGACAAAAAATGCAGTTCATACATTTATTACCAAGATGATGCGATCAAATATGATGGAGATAGTTGGTTCAGTTGCTGCACATGGCTATTCACAGTGTTAACTATGGCACATTGCAACAATATGCAGGAAGGCTTCGCAGACTCTTTGCAAACAAAAAAGAAGTACAAATCTATGATTATGTGGATATTCATGTAAGGATGATTGAACGGATGTACCATAAACGGCTTAACGGGTATTCTACGATTGGTTATAAAGCAAAAGGAGAAAGTAGTGCACCAGAGTCAATCGATGTGATTTTTGACAAGAGCAATTTTTTATCGGTCTATACTAATGATATTATAAAGTCTCCAAGAGAAATTTTGATAGTAAGCCCCTTTATTACAAGAAACGTACTATACAAATGATGCAGCACCTGAAGATTGTCTTAGAAAATAAGGTGCGAGTCATCGTAATAACCCGGCCCATTGGAGATTTCAAAGACAAGAATACTAGTGCTTTGCAGGGTGCCTTGGACTTATTAAAAGTTGCTGGAGTAAGTTTGGTTTTCAAATCGAATATACATCAGAAATATGCAGTGATTGACCAAAGAATTGTGTGGTATGGAAGTATCAATCTTTTGAGTTTTGGTAGTGCGGAAGAAAGATCATGCGGCTTGATAGCCCAAACGTTGCTAACGAATTAATAATGAGCATGGACAAATTACAGTCCTGCATGTTATGCTGAGAATACCAATAATTGGAGATATCTTAGTACTGGTGTGAGGCATTACGAACTACTTGCGAACTGGAGTCGTGAAAAATGGATAGTGTTCTAGAACAAATAAAAGAGATTTCCCTTCAATACAAAGTTGATAAGATTGTTCTATTTGGTTCACGTGCAAGAGGGGATTATTCATCTGTCAGTGACTATGATATAGCAATTTTTGAAAACCATTTGTCTGCTTTAGATAAAGCTCGTCTTCGTGATGATGTTGATGAAATTGAGACCCTCAAAAAAATTGATATAGTATTTGTCCAAGAAAACTTTACAGATGAACTGATGGAAAGTATTAAGAGGGACGGGGTAATCATATATGAGTAAGTTGGAAACTAAACTCAGTAATTTTAATAATGCACTTCAAAGGCTTAAAGAAGCAGATAAAGAGTTTAATAAGCAAGGTGTTAGCGATGTGGTCCGTGATGGGGTTATTCAGAGATTTGAGTTCACCTATGAGCTTGCATGGAAAACCACTAAGGTGTTCCTTGAGGATACTGGTATAATAGATATTAATTCACCAAAAGCAGTGATTAAAGAGGCATATGCTCAAAAACTTATTAGTGATGAAAAAAACTGGCTACTTATGTTGAATGACAGAAATATGACTTCCCACATGTATAAGGAAGAGATGGCGGTGGAAATTGCCGAAAGAATTTCTGGTTGTTATATAAAAGAATTCGAATTACTATTGAAAGAATTGCAAAAGTAGTAGCTCAGAATAAGCCGCGTCAACATAAATACAGCTGGAAACATCATAGTTTCCTGGCTGTATTATTCTTATGGATAAAAACAACTCCAGTCTGCATTTATATGGAACCTAAGACCCTGCGCAGTGTGGGGTTTTTGTTATTCATATTACGAAAGCCTGAAATTGGATAGTAACCTTGTCAACCCCCATGAATAGTATGGAAGAAGGGGGGGTGAGATGAAACTATGTATCGATCCAGGGCATGGAGGTTATGATCCGGGAGCTGTCGGTAACGGATTGCAAGAGAAAGACCTTACTCTGGACATTTGCCTTAAACTTAAAAGTATACTTGAGTACAATGGAATAGATAGCATTCTTACTCGCGATGGAGATTATACGCCTGGCTATTTAAACAACCTCAACGGAGAGCTGTCTACTCGAGTTAAGATAGCTGAGGAGGCCAAAGCAGATCTGTTTATTTCTGTGCACATTAACGCAGGCGGTGGTACAGGAGTGGAGGTGCTGATTAGTGGTAGAGGTGGACGTGCGGAAACGGCAGCGAACAAGGTTTTACCTTATCTTGTTCAAGTCGGGGGCTGGGCGAATCGTGGAGTAAAAACACAGAATGTGTTCGTGCTTAGGGAAACAAGTATGCCGGCAATTCTAACCGAAAATGGATTTATCGATTTTATCGATAATGTAAAGGATACAGCAAAGTTAAAGGAGCCTAATTATCGTCGGTCACTTGCAGTAGCCCATGCCAAAGGGATCTGTGATTATTTTGGGGTTCAATACAAGGAGCCAGTTCCAGTTCCAAGCCAGCCATCACCTAATGTCATGTTCCGTGTCATTTTAGATGCTAGGCAGACCATGGCGTTAAGCTCTCAAGAAAGCGCGATCACGGCAGTCAAAGAATCCCCAATAAGTTGAAATATCTTTCTTAATAAAGACGTTTCACCACTGTCGGAAGTAATTTGTTCCCGAGCAATTTCATCATAGATCTCGACCACACCCTCGCCGTACCCATTCCCAGGCACTGCCCAATGCCCATTCAGATCTTCCCAGTTTGGACAGCTTCCCCTCTTTACCAAGTCAAACCGGGGGTCCACCTTTATAATTCCTATGGGCAACAGTTTAAAGGAAGCGTACGCAAATAGATGTTCTAAGTGGGCCAACACCCCTTCTTCCTGTGTAGAAAAGGACACTCCTGGAGACCCACCTCCGACAGCTCCAATTCCGGCAAAGTTGTTTTGCTCAGCCTTTACATCTCCACTGAATTTGAGGCAACCAGTTTCTTTAATCATTTGAGCCACCGCGTAACCCCACCTTATTCCCAATCGATCCCCTTGCCTCTTGTAGAAGGGAACAATATCCGGAGCATAGGGATTATGCTTAATCAGAAATTGACGGCACTGCTCAATCGTGATCGTCTCTATGCCCATGATTGGAGTTTTCTGAGCTGCCAGAGGCACTGCATACTCGAAAATGTTTACATTATCCGTTGTTCGCTGTACAACTCCCATTGATGCTTGGCCACTATCGACCGATTACTTTAAAGGGGGAAAACAATAAAAAGGAACCCAACATCAGGTGGAGTCTGGTTGAACTTATCCAGACTTCACACAGGTATGTTGTTTCAGATAATGGAAGAAGGAACAACGTACCTGTCCCTTTGTTTCTTTAAGTTATTCAGTTATTCCTCCCCCCCTCACCTCCTCCCATTCAACAATTTATAGCAATAAAGCGGGTCTTTTGACTCGCCTTATTACTATAATTATACATTGCTCTTTACCCAAAGTTCACCACTCGAGGTAAGCCAAGTTCCGCGCCTGCCGGCAAAGGACTTTACAAGACCTCTGTGCTCTAAGCCGTGTAGAATTCCACGGACAGTAGCCTCAGTAACAATAAGTAATTTGCTTGCAAGTACCAAGGAGAGTTGCTTTCGTCCAATGCCAATACCGTTGAGGTTGTATGCAGCTATAGTGTGGAGAATTTGTGCTTCAAATTGATCAATCTTTGAATCCTTACTATTAATCATAATACTTTCTGAATTATTTAAAGTTATTGATTCATTAGATTGAAAATCAACTGGTGTCGGTGATGGATTTTCGCTTATCTTGCTCGAGTAGAGCTGCGTGTTTTTTGAAGACTTAAGAGTACAAAGTAATTCGATGCGATTTCTAAGCTCCCGGATATTTCCGGGCCAGTCATATTCCTGAAATTGGGCTAGCTCTTTACTTGTGATAAGGTTTGGTCTTCCGAGCTGTTGTTCGAAGAAGGCAACTAATGATGGAATATCTTGTTTCCGCTCCTTTAATGCTGGAACGGATAAGGGCAGAACGTTAAGGCGGTAAAGAAGGTCTTCACGGATTTTTCCTTCGGTTACTAGAACGTTCACATGCCTATTGGTAGCAGCGATAATTCGGGCGTCGATAGATATCACATTTTGTCCCCCCACCCTAATTATCTCGTGTTCAGAAAAAACTCTTAACAATTTAACTTGTACGGGGAGAGGAAGGTCTTCGATTTCATCAATAAAAATAGTACCGCCAGTAGCTAATTCAAACATCCCTGGTTTGCCACCTTTTTTAGCTCCGGTGAAAGCGCCTTCTTCGTATCCGAAAAGTTCACTTTCTAAGAGAGTATCGGGTAGAGCACCACAGTTAACTGCCACAAATGGCCCAGTCGTCCTGTCCGAGTGTTCGTGAATAGCATGGGCAAAAAGTTCTTTGCCGCAACCAGTGGGGCCTTCAATTAGAACTGGCGAGCTACTCTGGGCGTAAATTTTTGCAATCTCAATAGTTTGACTTATTATGGGGCTTGATCCAAGGATATCCTCAAAAGTATATTTAGCTACAAATCCTCGGGAACGAATATTTTTACGCAAATATTGTCCTCGCTTATTAATCTCATCCCCAGGTTCGAATAGTAACAACTCCTTATTGTCATAATCCAGCGAAGTTCTATGGACAATAAAAAGTTGAGCGTTGATTTCTATGACTTGCGTATCTATATCATCATTTTTCAGGGATTGATAGGTTTTATTGTCTAACAGTTCCGAAATATTATTGAGATGGTTTCCCCAAAGATCACGGGCCTTTTTGTTAGTTTGAACGATATTACCCTCTGTATTTACCACAATAGACGCCTGAGATATCTGGTTTAAGACAGCAGTTAGAATAAATTTACTGTTTTCAACTTGTCGACGAGTTGATTCTATTTTTTTGCTTAATGAAATAAAGCTTCGGACGTAGTGTGCTGAGATAACATGGCTTGTTTCCATCAGACCACAAAGGTCTAGAATCTCCATTAATGTGCTCAGGTCAATAACTCTTGTGCCTATATCCACAATCTCAAATCCAGCAGGGACTAAATGAGCTTCTCCGGGAGTGATTACTAAATCTGCATCAGGCACTATCTCCATTTCTGGACCATAAGGGATTAACCATAGGTAATCGAAACCCATTGTATACAATAGTTCAATAACCTCTTCCGCTGTTTCCTTTGTTGTGTTTACTACCAGTATTCTTTGTTGTGAGTTGAGACTTAATAATTTTGAAATCTGTTCCGGATCGATAGCCCGCCGAATAACAAGTATATCTATACCTGGGGTTAATCGCTTCTTTATATGATCAAATAAACTTTTACTAGACAGGAGGACTAGGTCGGAAATTGAGACGGAAGGAAGTAGTTCATCTGCGTCAAATCCTTGACATATAACATCCTTATGGAGAAAGGAACTAAGACGGCTGGATAGAAATAGGGCATTGGCCTTTCCTTTAGCAATTAAAATAATTTTTTTACTCATACTTACCTCCTGAAAATTCAAAAATTTCAGTATAAATCTCTTTACTGTTAAACGATCCCATTGGACCTTATTAACCTTTTCATCCCGTTTTTACCATTATCATAAACCAGTTCAACCAATAAGGCAATTATTAAAGGCTTGGTTCGGTAGAGCCAAGCTTTTAAATAAGGGGATTTTTCTGAATAAATAATATATTTATTATATTCGGAATATGGCATGAGATTTGCATTATGATCATGCAAAGATTGCAAAGGGTGGGAAAAATTCTCCTTCTAAAATAATAAATCTCTAAAAAGTACTATTAACATTATAGGAGAATGCCCAACCAAATTATCAAGACCAGCTAATAAAAGTCAAGAGTTTGTCTGATTATTTCTTTTAATTTTCGGTTTGTAAAATACGGCATAACAAACTAAGCCATTGAAAAATCCGAACAATGACCTAAACGTTAATTTTTGGGAAGCCCACCTAGAGAAACGGGACGCTCGGCGCTAGCCAAGCAAACTCTCTTTCAATTTGGGGTAACTCTCTGGAGTAAAAGAGACTTTGCAGTCTTCAAGCGTTTGGGTGTAGTGCACGTGTCAATAGGATGATGGCGAGCATATCCTCGGTCTAACGCCCTCCGGTATCCCTCGCATCACCTTTGACACGATCCGAATGGCTCTGTCGTATCCAAACTATTCCTTTAAGCAGCTGCTGGTTGAGGCTTTGTTGTCCTCCAAGTTTGATGATCTTCAGGTCGTTTAATCACAAAGGGCTTTTGGTCACGAAGAACAGCAAATATGTAGTGAAGAAGTTTGTGCATGACGGCCACGAGAGCCACCTTTTT
>NZ_JUEE01000202.1:0-32725 GCF_000802135.1 Desulfosporosinus sp. BICA1-9 | reverse complement strand
TCCCTTGAATCCATAGGATGAAACAAGAGACGAGGCTAGGGGGGATCAGATGTGTCTTCAATACGGTTAGAGATTGAGAAGGCCATGGGACTCAAGTTCCCGGAAAGACATGGAGAAGTGATTATACGGTTTGAGGAATCTGTAGAAATTCCCTCAGCGGCTGAAGCGCTGATGCGGGGATTATATCACGATCCTGATCGCGTGCGCCAAGGATTTAAGGTTTTGCATCAAGAGACGGGGTCAATCATTGATATTCTCATGCCACGACGCTCCCGGTTACGTGAATGGGCTGATGCTCTTCCGGATCGTCCTAAAGAAGCGGAATCCTTCTTAAAAGAAACGACTGAGCAACTTTTAATCAGAGAGCAACGCTTGGTTCAAGCCGAGCGAGAGTTAGTGGGTCAATTGCAGGAAAGCGGGTTGGATGACATCTATCCAATTCCTTTAGCGGCATTTGGAATTTGTACTTATCGAGATCCAGCAGTTAAGATCTTTCTCAAGCCTCTTGGCCGATTTTCAGAACTAATGCAAATTAATCCGGACACTTTGCGACAAGCCGTGCGCGTTCATTTCCTGTTCTTACTATTATTGATAGCCGGTGCGGATCTAGATGGGCAAGTATATGTAAGGGGTGGAGAAGAAAAAGATATATATTGGTTAACTAGTATTTACACGATTCGGTATTTAAGGAGCCAATCTGCAGAATTGATCCAAGGTTATCAAGAGTGGGTTAAAGCCTGGGGTGGTAAACTGCCAAACCAAAGTATGCTTAATGAACGAGAGTGTGAAAAAACTCGTGCTGCCATGGTTTTTTGGCGCCGACAGGCGAATATTAGCTGGGAAGAATGTTGGCGAATCATAAACCAACTTGAACAACAACCAAGCGGTAGCAATGCCCTGGTCTTTAATTAAGGCCAGTCTGCTAACTCGTGAGGTTTTATGATTTCTAATCGATTATCTACTAGTTTTAGAATTCCAGAGCGCTTCCAGCTGTTGATGGATCGGTTGACGCATTCACGAGAAGTCCCAATCATGTTAGCTAAATCTCGATGTGTGAGAGAAGCATCTATAAAAATAGGCTGGCCAGGATTGTTGGCTGGTTGTGCTAGGCGAAGGAAAAGGGCAGCTAGAATTCCGGCGGTTGAACGATTCGTCAAAATTCGGATGAATTCCTGGGCGAGTCTTAAGCGTCGGCTTAAGGTGCGAATGAGGGCTAGTGAAAGAGCAGGATTAGATTCCAGAATATGGGACATTACTTCGTTATGCAGGACTAATAAGGTGCTATCCTGCAGGACTTCAGCGGTTGCTGGGTAGGAACCGGCTTCGAGAAGCAAAACCTCGGCGAAACAATCATAGGGACCACACCAATCAAGAATCTGTTCTTCACCTTCAGGGGTTGATTTACTAAGTTTAACTTGCCCAGAAAGGACAAAATATACCGATGAACCAATCTCACCTTCTACAAATAATAGTTGCCCCCGACGATAACGGCGCTCGATTAAATGTGGGAGAAGGGGGGCTACATCACTGGGGCTTAAAGACGAAAACAGAGAAAAACGGAGAAGTTCTTCAGAGTTGAGCATAAAAGAAAGACCTCCTTTCTGAATTTAAGTTCTCAGTTAAATCTTTTTTTTGGATGATATAAACGTGCTATAATAAACTGATACAGAGGTCGATTCAAACAGTGAATAAAAAAGAGGAGACCTTTTGGCCTCCTCATTTTAACAAGCGGTCAGAAAAGACCATACAATAGAAAGGAGCGAGGAGGAAATGGTATGATCGACATTGAAGTGACCCCAGTCAGGATAGAACTGGTCATAGACTCTCCATTTAGGGTTATAACATTAGCTGTCGTAGCGGTATTAGCCGTGATCATCGTAATAAATGCTGTCTAAATTGTAGCGTAGGATAAGTTAGTCTAGTGGATGTGACGGAGTAGCATTGACTTGCTGCGCGGCACGGACCACTTCTGACATGATACGCGCTTGATCTGGAAGCGCCTGGGATTCCCATTGCGTCATAATCTCGCCTCGTGAAGAAACATAGTAGCGCGCTGGCAAACGATTCAAAGCATGGGCCATTATATCGGCCTGACAGCGTTCACAGGAGCATGAAAGTTGATTAATTCGAAGGTAGTCTTGTAGTGCTTGTTGGACCACTATTTCTGTGTGATTTTTAAGCTCATACATGGATGTGCTCATCTCCTTAGTAGCTATTGATAATTCAATGATAAGCGTTTATTGATTAAAGAACAAGTAGGGTTTTACGGATAGTTTGAGGACAGGCCCAATAACTGTCTCATATAGTTAAAAATGAAGGCTTGGATCACCAGATGTTGATGATACAGCCCTCTCTTCAATATCAGTTTTTTTCATATTATATATCCGATGCTTGCCACTTAACTTGACGTACAGCAATGAATCGAAGACAGGTGAGGACAAGCCTATCGTTTGAGTTTATTGGAGACCTCTTGCCAGAAACGGTTTGTCTCATAGCCAAGGCGCCAAATGGCTATCCCTCGCAAGCGGTAACTTTTGACAAACCCAAGGCGAACCTTGGCAGAAAGTTCATTTTCATGCCACACAGTATGCCTTGTTCGTCCTCGCCAATAAAAGAAGTAGGGCCCTACCGCTTGGTCAGACCAAAGAACTCGTGCGTTATTTTGGGCGACTAACTCGGGAATTTCACGCATTGGGACCATACACGTTGGTTCGTTGGACCAATCGTAGCCATAGACTGGAATTCCTAGTAATATCTTTTCATTGGGTATATAGTGGATGGCGTAGTCAAGTGCTTGGGTCATCCAAGGAAGACTTGCGATAGGACCAGGTGTACCGCACGAGTAGTGTTCGTCATAGGTCATTAGAGTAATTGAATCACATAAGCGCCCAATCCCAGCAAAGTCATAGCCAGGAGCCTCCGACTCCGAGCGTTTTGCAGGGATAGCAATCGATAAGAGTAAGCCGCGGTCATGTAAAGTGGTTTTTAGAGATTCAAGAAAGGTGAGGAAAGGAATACGGTATGGAGCTTCTACCCCTTCAAAATCCACATGTACTCCGGCTACATTTGGTGGTAGTAAATTAATCATATGACGTATACAATTTCTTTGAGAGGCAGTTGAAGATAAAACTGAACGCAAGGGAAGGGGATCAAAGATTTTGCCGTCAAAATTATGGAAGAGAATAAAGGGCGCAGTGCCTTGTTCTATAGCTTCTTGAAGCACTAGCTTATTAACCTGACCGATGAACTGACCATCTGGTTGAAGTTGATAGGCAAAGTCAGCGTAAACATCAATGTGGGGGCCCTGTTGTCTTAGCGTTTCAAGGGCGCGAAAATCACCTTCGTAGTCCTCGGAAGAATACCCGAGGATCCATAAGCGTTTGTTGATAAGACGTCGTGCAGTGGGTGTCCAATTAGAATTCAATACAGACCTCCTCCTCATGTCGCAAATACTCTTAGGATAAGATATGAGGAGAATACGAATTAATTTTCTTTTTTTTATGGTAAAATAAGTAAATAGGGGGAGCGGCAATGAATTGGGAATTTATCAAGGATTTACAAAGGATATACGATTTGTTGGATCATTTGGACGCAGCGACCATTGAGCGTGATTACCCTATCACTTGGGAAAAGGCTCATGCGACAAGCTGTGCTCAAATCGGTCGTATGTTGGCGGAAATGCGAAATGTAGACATAGAGCAAGCAGCTTTGGCTTGTGCTTTACATGACATCGGTCGCTGGGAGACTGGAAAACAGTTGGATCATGCCCCAAAAGGAGAGGATCCAATTCGCCGTTTCTTAGCCGAGGGGAAGTATTCGGATGAATCTAGAGAGCAGATTGTGCAAGCGGTCATCAATCATTCTAAAAAGGATCAGATCGGAACTTCGCTCGAGGAACTCGTCAAGGATGCCGATCTCTTAGATTGTCATTGGCATGGAGAACACATCCAAAAACCGTATCATATGGTGAGATTGAAGAAAGCATTAAACAACTTAGGAATTTCGTTGTTTGATGAAGGGTGAGCACCGTGAAAAAGGAAAAAGTACTTCTAATTGCAACGGGTGGTACTATTGCCATGCGTAAGAATAAGGCGGGAAAGGTGGTTCCTGCTGTTGGCGGTCTCGAGCTTGTGGAAAGCCTACCCGATCTTTCCCAAGAGGCTGATTGGGAAATTTGTGATTTTAGCAATGTTGCCAGTTGTAATATTCAACCCCTACACATGAGGTCTTTAGCACATAAGGTCGAACAGCATTTTTTTCTCGATCCTTCACTAAAAGGGATCATCATTACCCATGGGACAGATACACTTGAAGAAACAGCTTATTTCCTGGATGTTGCTATTAAAGACCCACGGCCTGTGATCTTTACCGCTTCGCAAAGGGACGCTTCAGAGAGTGATTCAGATGGTCCTCGTAATTTACATAATGCTATGCGTATCGCCCTAGATCCTCGAGCTCTGCAGCGTGGCATTGTAATTGCTCTGAATGAAGAAATACATGCTGCACGGGATGTGCGCAAACTTCACACAAGTCATGTGGATGCTTTTGATTCAGGAGATATTGGAGCGTTAGGCAGTATTGATACTGGACAGGTTATTTGGCATCGTAAACCGGAACCCTCACTTAAACTTGGAGTTCCGAAGAGTTTAGCCAATGTAGCAATTTGCAAAGCGTTTACGGGTATGTCACCGGAAATTTTGAAGATAGCCCAACAAAACACGGATGCCATGGTGATTGAAGCGTTCGGACGCGGAAACTTACCCCCTCAGTTAATCCCAGAGATAGCTAAACTTGTGACCAACGGCATCCCTGTCGTTATCACATCGCGTTGCTTATTTGGGCGTACAGCCCCGATCTATGGATATCCGGGTGGAGGCGCAGATTTAGAACGAGTAGGAGCTTGGTTTTCAGCAGATCTGTCGACTGAAAAGGTCCGCTTGTTTTTAAGTATTGCCTTAGGTCAGGGGATTGACAAAAAGGAACTAAGACAGATGCTAGCTAATGGGGCTGTCGATATTTCTTGATCAGATAAAATTGATCCACCCAACTAATAATGCTTTATCGACCACACATGAGGGTTTTTTTCTGATAGCGGGTTTCAAGATTCTTCCTGATTCGCTTATATACTTAAAATTTCATAAAAAAATTAGATTGCTTCTAAGCATTTGCTCTGCTATACTGACCCTGTGCTTGTTAAGACTTGGGCCTATCAAAATTGGAATCCATACTTTGACCTTATTTGGTGCAACGGATGATAATTTGTTGAAGGATCCAATCCGTACAAGGAACACCTAATAAGGAGGAGTTAGAATGGCTCAGGACAGAACTCTAACATGTCGCGATTGCAGTCAAGAATTTATTTTCACGGCGGGAGAACAAGATTTCTACATTGAAAAAGGATTCGAAAACGATCCAACTCGGTGCCCAGCGTGTCGTCATGCCCGCAAACAACAATCAGGTGGTGGCCGTAGCGGCGGATTCGGAAGTAATGGTAGTCGACCGCAACGACAAATGTTCCCTGCAGTTTGCGCAAGCTGTGGAGTAGAGACGGAAGTTCCGTTTCAACCTTCAGGTGAAAAACCTGTGTATTGCCGCGATTGCTTCCAATCAATGCGTCGGTACTAAACGATAGTATAAATAGTACAAAAGGTTAGGGATTATCCCTAGCCTTTTTTGTACTTTTCAGAAAGTATAACGTTCTGTTTTCTTTTAAGATGTGCCTAGTTTCGATTGATCCATGGATGGCCTTAGCCGATCCTTGGCACAAGCCTAGTTATTAATACTATGTAGAGAGTATTAATTTCGAGTTGCGAACATAATATTTAACAATTTTCTAGGTTAACAACATTTTTTTGGTGATCCCTCTAGGACCTGGAAAACCCTTAAGTGAAAGGAGGAGAGACTACCGTGAAACGGAATTCTGTGATGGCAGGGTATTATATTTTCTATTTTGCAGCTGTGGGAATTTATATTCCCTTTTTGCCATTATTTTTAAGTCATTCGAACTTAAACAGTCTTGAAATTGGTGTCCTAATGTCAGTAGGGCCCTTCGCCGGTATTTTTGCTCAAGCTGTCTGGGGAACACAGGCAGATCGATATAGAAGACACAAAGAATTTCTGCTCCTAGCATTAACTTTAACAGCACTTGTCTGTTTTTCCCTGTCATATGGCAAGGGATTTATTTCATTTGCGGTGTTATTATCAATTTATGCCTTTACGAACTCACCGATCACACCTTTATCGGATGCCTTAGTGTTGAATACACTTGAGGACCGCAAAGATTATGGAAAAATTCGGCGGTGGGGTTCTTTTGGTTTTGCTCTAACTGCCGCTCTCGGCGGACTAATTTTTACATATCTAGATTTGGCCTGGTTTGGGGTTGTGGAAGGGATGATCCTGATCGGGTGTTTATTCTGGGCTAAATTGTTACCTAACCCTCGAAAGACCATGCAAGCAGGCTCATCCTTACCCGCTATCCCTTTCTCTTTGCTGAGTAATGCCAAAGCTCCAAGTCTGCTGATCTTCTTTATGGTCACATTTCTTTTCATGGCACCGTATAATGCCTATTCCGTTTTTTTCGGCTGGCATCTCCAGGAGTTAGGGGCTAGCCGTTGGTGGATCGGATTTGGGTGGACGATAGCGGCCTTAAGTGAAATGATCGTTTTTAGTATGGGTAGTAGTTGGCTGAGACGGTTTAGTCCTCAGCAACTCATCGCCTTGGCAGGAGTTATTTTCGCTTTTCGTTGGATTGGGTATAGTCAAATTCAGGACTATCGAATCATTATTTTGTTGCAAATTACTCAGTGTCTTAGTTTTGCTCTCTTTTATCTGGCAGGTGTCGAGTATTTAAACACGCTTTTACCAGCCTATGTCCAAGGAAGCGCTCAGTCTGCCTATAATGCTGTAAGCTTTGGAATCAGTGCAATTATCGGGACAGTCGGCGCAGGGTGGCTGATTCAAGTTGGTGAGGTACAACTGATGTACAGAGTATCGGCCTTATTTACTGTGGTAGGTATCATTCTAGTGCTGCGTTTCTTAAATAGAAATGAATGATATAAGTTGTTCTGAACTTTGCAACCTTCGTTTTTGATTGTGGCTTTGGGGGATTGTAAATACTGTAAGCTTATAAATATATGATCTTGTGAGAAGGGATTTAATTCTTAATGACGAAGAGTTCCTAATGAATCTAGCGAAAAAGCGTTTTTACATTCTTTAAGCACAAAAAGAGCGAGGGAGTGGTAGTTCTGGAGTTAAAGGCCTTTTTTCACTCTAAGCGTCCGGTCAGTCGTTCAAGATTTCGCATGTTTTTAGGGAAGGTGTATTTTACTGGGCGACGTTATTTTGAGTGGGCATTTAATCGGTCCATAAGATATGCTACAGTCATCAAGAATACTCCGCTTCCTCAGCTATTTTCCACACATAGTACTCCTTTATACAGAACTTTGCGGAATGTAGATATGTGGCTCCAGCAAAATAAAGTAACCAATCTAAAACTGGCAACCGCGAAAATAAACGGTCTTATACTAAAGCCAGGAGAGACTTTTTCCCTTTGGCGTTTAGTGGGCAAACCGACAAAAGTAAAAGGATTTAAGGAAGGCATGGTTCTCATCAACGGATCGTTTTCTCCAGGGGTGGGAGGCGGTCTGTGTCAACTTTCCAATCTTATCTACTGGATGGCAATCCATACCCCCTTAACCATCACAGAACGATGGAGGCATACACATGACGTATTTCCTGATACCAACCGTACCCAACCCTTTGGAAGTGGGGCTACGGTAGTTTATAATTACATAGACCTGCAAATCAGGAACGATACCGCTCATAACTTTCAACTGTTGCTCTGGATAAGTGACTCGGAATTACACGGAGAATGGAGATGCGAACAACCGAGAACTCAAAAATATGAGGTCTATGAAAGCAAGCATTTAATTTCTCAAGAATGGTGGGGTGGTTACCTACGACATAATGCAATCAGGCGAAGAGTTTTTGACCTTGACGATCAGCAAATTGGGGATGACTTTATCACAGAGAATCATGCCATTATGATGTACGAACCCATGCTGCCAGAATACAAGGAGACTGTTTAGTCTCCACCTCGGGTGAGAGGTACCAATATCTAAGTCTAATGAAATGGATTTTGAGGTATTTTCGTGCCTAGAGCACAGCGAAAGGAATGGAACTTAAAATGAACAAGAGCCAGTTGATCGAACTTTTTAACTATAATGATTGGGCGAATATAAAGTTGTTAAATGCTGTAGGCCAATTAGAAGATGAAGAGTTTATTCGAGAATTATCAAGCAGTTTTACTTCGATAAGAGATACAATGGTACATATTTTAGGAGCGGAAGAATTGTGGTTATCACGTTGGCAAGGAGTACAAGGTCGAACTCTTTTAAATCCAGACGATTTCCCAACTTACGCCTCTATAATCAATCCATGGGATGATTTTAGGAAGCGGTTAAACTACTTCTTAGAGTCCTTAAAGGAAGAAGATATAAAACAAGAATTCAAATTTAGAAATCTTAAGGGCACACCGTACTCTTTGATCTTGTGGAAACAGATGTTACACGTTACGAATCATTCATCATTCCATCGAGGGCAAGTCATCACAATGCTCAGGCAATTGAAGAAGCTACCTCCGTCCTTAGACTTGATTTATTATTATCTAGGGGAAAAGTAAAAACCACTTCACAGATGCTTCAATCAGGAAGCCCTTGTGGCCTCCGGAAAACGAACGACAGGCACTTAGTTTATCAAACTAAGTGCCTGTCACATTAATGTTCGTGTTTAAGGTATGAGAAGGTGTAATAGTTGCCTTTTAAGATCTAAGGCTAGACTTGAGAGCAAGAGCTCATCTGGATCACGTGGGTGGGGGAATGGGATTTTAAACTCGTGGATAATTCGAGCGGGACGTTGACTTAAAACAACGACTTTGTCCGAAAGAAGAATCGCTTCATCAATATCGTGAGTGATCAATAAAACGGTATGCCGAGTCCGATTCCAGATACTTAAAAGCCAGCGTTGCATTTCCTGCCGGGTCAAAGCGTCCAGAGCTCCAAAGGGCTCGTCTAGAAGCAAGGTTTTTTTGCCAAAGAGAATCGTACGTAGTAAAGCACCACGTTGTCGCATGCCACCGGATAACTGGTGTGGGTAATGATCTGCAAATGGTGAAAGACCGAACTGATTTAACCATTCTTTAGCCTCTACTTGTGCTTTTCGTTTATTCTTATGCAGGATCTCGCATCCCAAGAGCACGTTTTCTAGTAGAGTACGCCAGGGTAGGAGTAAATCTTTCTGAGGCATATAACCAACGTTACCTAACGTCCCATGAATCGCTTTACCATCCAATAATATTTCCCCTGCATCAGGAACCTCAATTCCGGCCAAGAGATTGCATATCGTACTCTTGCCACATCCAGAAGGTCCGATTAAGGAAACAAAGGCCCCTGTCTCAACTACTAAGTCTAGAGAGTGTAAGACCTCCATTGATAGGTCCTTCTGAGGGTTAGAGTATGCTTTGGAAAGACCTTTAAGAGATAGTCCCATCTGGACCTCCTTAGGATTTAGGTAAGAAATCGTTCGTGAAGGCCTTGGCGGGATCAATCATCTTCTGCAACAGGTCACGTTCGACAAGCCATTTTGCATAGCCTTCCCAAACGGCTGATTTCTGAATCCCCCACTGAGGTGCATCGGCCTGATATTGAGGGCTGAGCCATGTCTGGCTGCTGCGAATTAAGTCAGGATTTGCTTCGGGTGCATGCTTGATTAATATCTCGGCAGCTTCCTGCGGATTCTGGATTGCGTATTGATAACCGTCACTAACTGCTTGTATAAAATGACGAATCACTGCTGGTTGGGATTGTGTCATTTTCTCGCTAGTAATCAAGACTGGCGTATAAAAATCGAGAGCAGGGTCAACGTCTTTAAGCCAAAGCATATCTAAAGTCTGTTTTCGTAATTCTGCTTCTTTGCCCGTCCAACCATAAAAGATCCAGGTTAAATCAATATCTTTGGTTAAAGAAATAAGTTGATCCGCTTCTCCAATATTAACCATCTTAATCTTAGAGAAATCAGCCTTTTCATTTTCCATGAGTGCTTTGAGAATAGCGTCTTCTGAGGGCAGGCCCCAACCACCGTAAGTCTTCCCTTCGAAGTCTTTGGCATTTTTAATATTCTTAGACGTTGGAGAAGCAAATCCTGAAGTGTTGTGTTGTAAAATTGCAGCTAACGAGAGAATCGGTACATCATTAGCGCGTGCCGTAGTCACTTGTTCCTGATGGCTCACTCCAAAATCTGATTTTCCAGCCGCCACAAGCTGCTCGACATTTCCAGAGCTAGAAGGCTGGATGAATTCAACATCTAAACCCTCCTTTGAGAAATACCCCTTTTCTTGGGCAACAAATAGCCCAGTGTGATTCGTATTGGGAGTCCAGTCCAGCATTAAGGTTACTGAGGTAAGTGGCTCTGTCGCGGAGGTCGCGGGTGATGTAGACTTGACCCCGCACCCTGACAGTATAAGAATAGGAATAATTAATAAAGCAAGCAGCTTTTTCATACTATTATCTCCCTCATGATTATTTTCTTTTATTAATCAACTTTGGTTTTTGCTATGGATCCACGGTAATGCGAGTCGTGCAAGGAGGGTAATGAGGGCGTAATAAAGAAAACTCAAGGCGGTAATTGTAAAAATTGCGGCAAAAACACGGTCTGTCAAAAAAGAGTGTGAAGAGCGCGTCAGATAAACTCCTAATCCCGAGCTGGAACCCAACCATTCTGCTATCACGGCCCCCATGACACTATAGGTAGCGGCGATTTTCAGGCCGGCAAAAAGGGAAGGAAGAGCGTTAGGCCAACGAACAATATAAAACATTTGCCAACGGGAAGCCCCCATACTTCTTAATAGATTTAGGAGGTCAGCATCAGTTAATTCTAGTCCTTCGATTAGACTGATAGTAACCGGGAAAAAACACACGATAATGACAATCATTATTTTAGGCAGAAGTCCATAACCCAGCCAAAGGATCAAAAGAGGTGCAACGGCTATCAGTGGAACCGTCTGTGAAATAATTAGAAACGGATATAGTAGGCGTTTTAGCCAAGGGGATAGGACCATCACGCCTGCTGTGATCAGGCTGAAGACGACGGCAAGTGCAAAGCCAACTGTTGTTTCAACTAAAGTAATCAGAGTATGCATCCAGATTAGTTGGCGAGTCTCCCATAAGGCTTTGGCTATTTGAGCGGGGGTGGGGAGAAGCCAGAGGGGAACTTGCGCAATTGTAACTACCATTTGCCATGTCCCTAGAAAAAAGAGAAAGAACAGTAGGGCGGGAATCCCTTTCCACTTCAGACAACCCATTATTATGTTCGATACTTAGCGATTTTTTCAGCAATCGTTGAGCCACTCGGGACATAATCCATTTTAATGTAGGCCATCACTCTTGAGGCTCCAGCACGAATGCAAGCTTCCTGAGCTTCTTTGATGATAGCCCAAAGCTGGTCTGGTTCGCCTTCCATTGTTGTCTCCATAGGACCAACTTCATAGGGAACCCCACTGGCGGCAATGACTTTGATCGCCTCGTCCACAACTTCGTAAATGCGGGATTCCTCCACTTTAGGGATAACCTGTAAGGCCATAATGATTTTTGCCATCGTTTTTTCCTCCTTCTTATGAACAAGTTTTTCGTGAGAGAGTCTGTTAGTGGTGCCGCATAGCGGCATGGGAGTCTGATTAGTACATAAAAAATACCGCATGTAATGCGGCGTACTTATTCTCAACCCTCCCTACGCTGGCATTACCCAGATCAGGTTAAGGGTCGGGCAGATTGCCCCTCTCAGCCATAAGTTCTAGCTCCCCTGTTACCATATTAATTTATGTCATTCTAACATAATGATTGTTGCGGCGCAATCTATAATTTCCCAATATTACTTGCGCTATTTGCCTTAGCGCCCCACTCGTTGAAGCTTGCAAATCCTGAGATTGGTTATTAAAAGTAGAGAAATTTACGTTGTACTTCAGAGAATATATATTGACAGTAACTAGAAAGAAGAGTATTCTAGAATAAATGAGATATATTCTCAGTTATTATTCGACTTAAGGTGAGAGTGATTATCATTTCCGTGAGGAGGGATGACGATGGAGCGCTTTTTGGGAGACTTAAAAACAGGTGAATGGGCACGTGTGGAGCGCATTGATGGCGGAGGAGCTTTGCGTCGCCGGATGATGGATATGGGTATTGTTCCAGGTGTCGAATTAGAAGTTGTTCGTCAAGCTCCTTTCGGTGGTCCGCTTCAAGTTCGGCTGAAAGGGTATTATTTAGCAATGCGCCGTGCAGAATGTGCTAAAATTGTTGTAAGTAAAAAAGATCCCAAATGTTATGACCCTTTATTAGCAAGTCGATAAATTCAAACGATTTATAATAAAGTTAAAACGTGATGATGCCGCTTGGACATACATATGCTCAGAGGGGGGAGGCGGCTGGACATGAAAATTGCGCTTATTGGAAATCCCAATGTAGGTAAGAGTACTGTATTTAATGCTTTAACGGGCTCGAACCAACAGGTCGGAAATTGGGCTGGTAAGACGGTTGAACGCAAGTCAGGTGTCGTCAAAAGAGCCAGCCAGGAAATAGAGCTGATTGATTTACCAGGAACCTACAGTTTGACCGCATACTCACAAGAAGAGATTATAACGCGTGAATATATTATTCGCGAAAAACCAGATGTTGTTATGGCTATGGTTGATGCTTCAAATATTGAGCGTAACCTCTATTTAGTTCTTCAAATCCTTGAACTAGTGCCTCGTGTGGTGATCGGTTTAAATATGCTGGATTTGGCTCAGTCTGCAGGAATTACGATTGAGTCTTCAAATTTGGCATTAGCCTTAAATGTTCCAGTCGTCGAAATTGTTGCAGCCAAAGGAAAAGGAATTGAGGAGTTCTTAACGGAAGCCATTCGGGTTGGAAAGCTGGAAAACGACCCTCTACCGAATGAGGTCAGTTATCCGAAAGTACTTGAACAAAAGATTCTCGCAATGGAAGCGTTATTGGTAGATACTCTATGGGTCACGAGGTACCCATTGCGCTGGTTAGCTATAAAACGTCTGGAGAGAGATCCGGAAATTGGGCAAACGTGGAAGATAAATTCTGGAAAGTTGCCAATAGGTAAGAGCAGGGATGCTTGCTGTGATCTTGGAGAGGCAGTTAATTACGAACTACAAGAATCGACTCCTCTTCCAGGGGAGTCTTTGCTGCAGGACTATGAGAGAGAGGGCTGGACTAAGGACCATTTTGAAATGGCCATTGCGGATGCTAAGTACCAATATATTTCGGCAATTTTACCGCAGTTTAGGAAGCACGAGAATCCAGCTAAACCTACCTTTACAGATAGACTAGATCGTTGGATTCTTTCTCCATTTTGGGGTTATCCGATTATGTTAGTCGTCTTAACAGTCGTTTTTTGGATGTCCTTTATTGCCAGTGCGCCTATAGGGGGAGCAGTTTCACTTGGCATGGCCTGGGTTGCCGAGGTGATGGTGGGCTGGCTACAATGGGTTCAGGCTCCAGAATTTATGCAAAGTTTAGTAAGAGATGGGATCTTTGCTGGAGTTGGTGCCGTTTTAGCCTTTGTGCCTCAAATCGCCATATTCTTTGCCCTTTTTTCGTTTATGCAGGACAGTGGTTATTTAGCGCGGGCTGCATTTTTAGGAGATCGATTTATGCAGCTCATGGGATTGCATGGAAAATCGTTTTTTTCCTTGATATCTAGTTTCGGGTGCAATGTTCCGGGAATTATGGCTACACGAACGTTGGAGGATCCTAAAGATCGCTTGATCACCATACTTATTAATCCTTTAATTCCTTGTGTGCCACGCTTAGGGGTAATGAGTGCTGTGGTGGCTGCATTTTTTCCAGGTTCTCGAGGTGCTCTGATTATGATAAGCCTTTTGTTGATAAGTATGCTGCTTGTAATGTTTTCTGCGCTCTTTTTAAGACGAGTGGTCAAGCATACGGAGCGATCAGCCTTTGTCATGGAACTGCCGCTCTATCATATTCCCACAGTGCGTAATATCCTAGTGCCAACCTGGCAAAAAACCTACTCCTTTCTAAAAAGAGCATGGACGTTCATTTTAGTGGCTTCGATAGTGGTCTGGATCTTAAGCTCTTATCCCCAAGGGGTCCCCATGAGCGAAACTTGGGCTGGCATAATGGGTGGTTGGTTAGCATTTATCGGACAACCATTAGGGTTCGACTGGCGAATCATGGTGGCGATCGTTTTTGGCTTTACAGCGAAAGAAACGACCTTATCAACCTTAGGTATTTTGTATGGTGTCGCTGCTGATGCATCGCAATCTATTGCTCAGGCCATGACAGGGGCTATGACCCCTTTAGGTGCCTATACATTTCTGGTAGTTTATATGCTTTATATTCCTTGTCTGGCATCCGTCGTAACAACCTATAAAGAATCACGAAACTTAGGTTGGACAAGTTTTGGAGTGGCATACAGCCTTATTCTGAGTTTTGTCATGGGATGGATTGTATTTCACGGAGGTCAAGCACTTGGATTTCGATAATTCTAACTACCCCAAGGGGGCGTATGACTATGCTTACCAGCATTATGGAAATACTGGCACGTAAGGAATCATTATCATTGGCTCAGTTAGCCGGGGAAGTCGGCTATTCCGTAAGAGAAGTCGAAGGTTTCTTAAACCAATTGGAACATATGGGTTATATTCGACGTGAACTCTTGGGGCAAGCCTGTGGTCTCAGCTGTGATTCAGATCAGGCCAGCGATCGCTGTGAAGGGTGCGGGTTTAAACCCAGCAAAACGTTCACGTTCTGGGTGCTTACAGAACGTGGGGAACAGCTTGTAGGTTCTAGGTTGATGTAAGGGTGTAAAAAATAAAAGATTAATGATATAATGCAGAAAAATATGACAATACCTTTTAAAACTTATGCATTAGAAGGGAGACCGTGTACTGCATGTCTAAGCCCCGTGAGGAAAAATATCAGGCTATCCTAGATGCGGCTACGGAGGCTTTTGCAGAGTATGGCTATTTTACCTGCCAAGTTTCCAAAATAGCCAAACTCGCTGGAGTAGCTGATGGTACAATCTATCTATATTTCAAGAATAAGGAAGATATCCTAGTTAGTCTTTTTTCGGATCGGATGGGTCAATTTATTGAAGAGATTCGCCACGCACTTGTGCAGTATAAAACAACACGGGATCGGCTACTGTGCATCATACGAACTCACTTCAGATATATGCAAGAGAATCGTGCCCTTGCTATCGTCACTCAGATAGAAATCCGTCAGTCCGATCCTAAAATTAGGGAGGCAATTTCAGGGCCTCTAAGAGAGTATTTTCAACTCATTGAACAGGTTCTCGCTGAAGGAGTTGAACGGGACGAAATCGCCTTAGCTGATATTAAGATTGGTCGACAAATGTTCTTTGGAACCTTAGATGCTGCAATCAGCGATTGGGTAAATTCCAAGAAACCACGTTCCTTAGAAGGGGTAGAAGAAATCATTTTTGATTTGATGTGCGGTGCATTCAAAATTAACCATAAGAGTAAAATATGACATTGATATAGCCAATAATTCGAAGAGCCTTCCGCTATCTCATATTGAAGTCGGAAAGGCTCTTTGTTTGAGTGTGTTTTTATAGAATTGAAGTGTAGCAAGAAATTTGTTCAAGCAAAAATTCTAGACAAAAGGCTCATGTTCGCGTAGTATTTAAGAAAATGTTTATACTATACTAAAAATAAGAACCATGATAGGGAGATTAACTATGGATTTTGCAGGTAAAGATAAAGCAACCTATGTACAAGAAACTTTCAATTCTATTGCTGGTCATTACGATTTCATGAATAGCCTAATGAGCCTCGGAATGGATAAACGATGGCGGCGTCTTGCAGTTCAAAGGGTTGGCGCAAAGCCAGGGATGCATATGCTGGATGTATGCTGTGGTACAGGTCAACTTTCTATGGAATTGGGAAGTGCGGTTGGAGTAGAAGGAACGGTTACAGGTTTAGATTTTTCACATAAAATGCTGGATGTAGCAAAACGTTCTTTGGAGCAATCCTTCAATAAGGATAGAATTAAATTTATTCAAGGAAATGCGATGGAACTTCCTTTTCCGAGTAATACGTTTGATGGTGCTACGGTAGGTTGGGGATTGAGAAATTTACCGGATTTACGACAGGGTATCAAAGAAATGGTACGTACGGTTAAGCCCGGAGGAAGAATTGTATCTCTAGATATGGCTAAACCAACTTTCCCGGGATTTAAACAAGCCTATTGGTTATACTTTGAAAAACTCATACCCTTAATGGGCAAAATCTGGGCTAGAAAAGCAAGTGCCTATCAATATTTACATGACTCGGCCCGGGAATTCCCGGCTCAGGAAGAATTGGTTCGTATTTTCACAGAGTGTGGCCTTGTAGAAACACGATTCGATAATTTGGCTGGGGGGGTTGTTGCCATTGTTTCTGGCACTAAACCCGATTAGCAAACTTAATACTAATTATTGTCACACAAATAAGGACTTCCAGGCGGATAGAAGATGATGCTTGGGAGTTTTTATAGTTCATAGCAACTATCGACGCTGACCCTGAATGGCCGACTGTCCCCTTAAACGCTGTTTTTATCTTGAGATATTAGAATCATCGTATGATTTTTGTAAAGTTGTCTATACTATCTTTGTTTGTTAAATGAAATAGTATAGGAGGTTCTAGGGCATGAAAGTTCGTGAGGTTATGACTACTTCTGTTGAATGTGCAGCACCTAATACCACAGTTGTGGAGTTAGCAACAATGATGAAAAATAATGATATTGGTTCAATTCCAATTTGTGAGGCTCAAAAAGTCATTGGTATTATTACTGATCGGGACATTGTTTTAAAAGCAGTTGCAGATGGCAAAAATATTGAAAAGCGTACAGCTAAAGAGGTCATGAACTCAAAGGTAATCACTGTGACCGCTGACCAAGATGTGCATGAGGCGGCAAGTTTAATGTCAAAATATCAAATCCGAAGACTACCAGTCGTAGAACAGGGGAAACTTATAGGAATTGTCGCCCTAGGTGACTTAGCTATCGAAAAAATCCATGTCAATGAAGCGGGAGATGCACTAAGTGAAATATCTCAAGGTGCTCATCATTAAATGAGGTGATTAAATGGGGGATTTTCGTGATCGTCTCGACTTAGGGACATGGGGAGCCTTTCGTACGGGATGGTGGGTCCTGCATATTGTAGGGATTTTGGTTGTCGGTTATATTGGCTTTTGGATAGCAGGGATGTATTAAGCTTACCAATTGCTAAAATCAAGGAAAAGCGTTGTGAAAAAAGTTCACAACGCTTTTATATTTGTGATAAACTTGTATAATATGTTTAATAAATAAGGTAAGGACGTGTTGGATTTTGAAGTTGTTAGTTGGGATGCAAGGTCAGGCACAAACCACGGTTTCTTTATTAAATACTGCCAAGGCTATGGGTAGCGGAACTTTAGAGGTATTCGCCACGCCAGCAATGGTAGCGCTTATGGAACAAGCTGCAGTCAATGCCCTAACTTTACCTGATGGGCAATCAAGTGTCGGTATTTCTTTAAACATTATACACTCAGCTGCAACTCCTATAGGTTCTAATGTCTATGCTACTGCTGAATTAGTTGAAATAGACCGTCGTCGGCTCACTTTTTCAGTGGAAGTACGTGATGAAGTTGGACAAATTGGCTCAGGAAAGCATGAACGAGTTGTGATCGATGTAGATTCTTTTCTGACAAAAGCTCGAAACCGAAAATAGGGGATGTGTACGTGGAAGAATTTTTTACGTTATCTGAAATAACTATTCGAGACCAAGTCATTGAAAAATCGCAATTCATTGGCGTTGCAGTTCCCCTACAGACGATGGAGCAAGTTGAAACGTCAATGCGAAAAATTCGCACAGATTACCCCAATGCACGTCATTACGTTTTTGCCTATCGATTGCATAATGGCCTTATCGAGAAGTCTTCGGACGATGGTGAGCCGCAAGGGACGGGAGGACGACCTATTCTAGATGTCCTCCAACATCGAAATGTCTGGAATGTGCTGGTAGTAGTGGTGAGATATTTTGGCGGAATCCTGCTTGGAACAGGGGGACTGTCCAGGGCTTATGGGGGAACTGCTCGGCAAGTTATTAATGAAACTGAATTAAAAAGAATTGTAACCTATCGGAGTTTCTTGTTGAGTGTGCCTTATGAATGGTTTGAAATGCTTAAGTATCAGTTTGTTCAACATAATTGGACCATACTAAGAGAGGAATTTTGTGAAGTCATAAAGCTGCATGTCTATGTCCCCGAACAAGAAGCTGATTTATTCATGAATTGGATAGATAATTATACTCGAAAGCAAGTAAACTATGAGGACTTAGGGGTAGAGTGGAGATAAAGCCTTGTCTTAAGAAATAGAAAATTTATTAAATTATGAAGAGTGGAACTTTAAGAAAGTGAACACAATCACTTTCTTTTTGGATTTCGGCATGTTATAATTTATTAAAGTGAAAAGAAGAACAAACTTTTCTTGGAAAGTGAAAAAAGGGACAAAGTAGTTGCTCATATAAGAATTACTAAATTAAGGGGGTGATTTCATGTTAGCTTTCATTCCAGTCTTAATCATTGGAGGATTTCTTGGCGGGTGTGCTGTAGTAATCACGGCATCGTGTTGTCAACTGATTAGAATAACAGTTAATTCTTCCCAAAATGGAGGAGCTTACCCCAGAGCTATTCAAGCATAGAATTACAACCTTCCCAGAATGCAATACTTTCTAGAAAAACATGATTACACCCCTTCATAAATGAAGGGGTGTAATTTTTAGTTTGCAGGACGGTTGATAGGATAATTACTCAAAAACACTTTGGTTACGGCCCGTAGTTTTGGCTTGATGTAGGGCGTGATCCGCCCTATAAATCACGGATGTTGGAGAATCCGAAGGGTGCCAAAGTGTCACGCCGATACTCACTGTGACAGAAACCTCGCTGCTTGTTTTTGGATAATGTACAGTAGTTTTTTCCACAACTTCTCGAATCTTCTCACTGATTAGTAAAACAATTTTTTCGGTGGCTTCTGGTATAAGAACGACGAACTCTTCTCCACCATACCGGGCAATCAGGTCTTCTTCCCTTAAATTGTGCTGGAGTTCTCTTACAATCGTTTGAAGTACTGTGTCTCCAAATTGATGGCCATATCGGTCATTAAACTGTTTAAAGTTGTCGACATCTATGATAAGTAAGCCAAAGGTGACTGAGCGCTTACGACGTTGGCAGAGTGAAATGTGTTCTCGCAAGCGTTTTTGAAAGTATCGGTGGTTATACACACCTGTAAGTCCATCTGTAATGGATTCACGTTCTACAATGGCATAAAGAAGAGCATTTTCTAAAGCGGAAGTGGCTTGACCTGCTATTGTTTCTAAAAATTTCATTTGTTCGGGAGTGATCTCCGTTTGTCGGAGGGAATGAATATTTATGGTTCCAATTTTGTGTTGGGCATTCTGAAGAGGTAGGCAACAGATCCATTCCCAATCTTGACAACCTGTAGGGGATCGATAATACGTAACCCCGTCCGATAGTACCTTGAAGAGAAATGACAAATCAAGCTGGGGAGGTATTTGTGGAGAGAGAGTTCCTGAGTCGAAAACTCCTATAACCTCAAAGTCTTGTTTTTTTTCATTATATAGACAAACGCTCGCTTGATTAATACTAATCAGAGAAACGATTGCACTGATTATATTAGTAGCAATAACCTTCGGATCAAGAGATGCATTAAGCGCACGCGCAATATCTAAAAGGACGTGTGTTTGTAAACGGATTTCTTCAAGCTGGTTTTCTAAGACGTTTATCCTCTGATACAACTCAGTAATGTCTATAGAGTCGTTTTTAGGATCTGACATAGTATAAGCCTCCCACCCCGTAACTGGCTGTTATAATCTTGTATGGAAGAAAAGGTTTTGAACCTTTATAGTATTCTCCCTAAATTGTATTTATCCTTCGCAATAATTTTTATAGTTGCAAAGAAATTGTTCGAAATACCGACAAATGTAAATTATTATCCTGAAAATCGGAATTGTAAGAAGAAGGAGAAATGAGATTTCTGTCGAATTTTTCTAAGAGGACTGTTCAGGATGAAGGAGGACCTATATTCTGACATATCAAATAACCGTCATTATTGGAAGTATCCCATTTGTAATGTATTTGACTTGGAAAGCCCAACTATTTGGCATTACCAAGAGGAGAGCATTTTTGATGGCCTTCTTTTTGTGTTGTGCGGTCTTAATGTTCCCTTGGGCTCTTCGGATGGGAGGGACAAATTGGTGGATTTTGTCCGTTTTGACCCTTATTTCTACAGGGGTACTATGGCCAAAAATTCGAATTAAAAAGGACAAATCAAAGATCAATGTAGTGTCTCTCGAACTAAACATATCCGAAGAAATCACTGTTATCCAGGAGAGAAAAGTAGAACCTCAAGAAGAGCAGGAGAACATAGTAGAACCTCAAGAAGAGCAGGAGAACATAGTAGAAGCTCAAGAAGAGCAGGAGTCTATAGACGAAACTCAAGAGGCTCTAGTTAGTATTGCTAAGGAGATGACCGATCACATATTAACAGTTGATCAATTCCCTAAGGGAATTGACAACGAGCTGTCCATCGATGAGCTGATTGATCTAGGATTTAAAGCAAAATATACAGACAACTTTGAACAGGCTGCTTCCTATTTTTTCCGAGCGTTATCTCTCGATCCTATGCCTGATATTGCTTTTTATTTAATTCTGGATTGTTATTGGCTTTGGAACAATTTGGGCGAGCGTAAATGCGCGCTAACTCAGCTTGATGGGTATGTTAAAAGGTATATACCGCTATTCAATTCCGAACTAAGTCATCAGTTTGAAGCCTGGATGACGAAAGAAAATATCTACAAAAACTAAATCTTAGGGGGATTGTTCACGATGAAGCCGACTAAAGAAATTATAGGGTTGCGTATTATTAGTATTTCGGACGGAACTCAAGTTGGGGTTGTAAAAGATTTTGTCCTTAATCCGCAGGAGAAAACTTTAGATTTTTTGATTATTGATCAACCTACAGATTATTTTGGAGCGAAGGTCATTCCTTTTGCCGACGTTCTAGGTCTTGGAGCGTTTGCGATTACGATTCCTGATCCCAATGTTATCCAAGATGTCGCCCAAAATATCGAAGCCCAAAATTTGTTAAAGCAAGATACCCGTGTTATAGGAACAAAGGTATTGACTAAAAAGGGTCAACTCATTGGAGAAGTGAAAGAAATACTGATCGATGAGGAAACAGGTCGTATTGCCGCTTGCCTTTTTGAAGCAGAGGGTCAGATGAATGAAATTAGTGCCGAAAAAATTATCACACTAGGCAAGGAATTATTGATTATCGAAGGAGATCAAATGCTTCAAAATCGTCAGATTCCTGATCAAAACACTGAAAACCTGTCTCAAACGTCCTCCAACTCAACAGCACCAACCCCAAGGGCAGATGATATCCAGGACACGGCGGGAGTTGATTCTGCCGGAGAACCAGAAGCTGGTTTTAACTTATTTGAGCAACGACAACTGCAATATTTCATCGGCAAAAAGGTAGAGAAAAACATTGTCCTTGATAATGGTGACATTTTGGCGGCTGGAGAAACGATTACGCCTGAAATGGTAACTCTCATCACTACCCGTAGTACCTTGATGGAAGTAACCTCCCATTTACAAAAAAATTAAGAAAGCTCAATGGGATGAAGCTATATGAAAAAAACTGGATTTCTTCTGATCGCCTTGTTATTGCAATTATGTGTTACCCTCGTTATTGGGACCGTTGTTTCCTATGGTAGTACCAATGATCGGGCTCCATCAGGTTTGATTGTTTGGGGGCTGGACTTTTCTGGTTTAAATAGGGATCAGGTAGCCGCTCAATTAAAAGAAAGAATTCCGAATTCTGTCACCTATGAAGATCAAGTCTTTCCCTTGAAAGCAGAACAAACGCATAAGGTAATCGAACAATGGTTAGATCAGGTTTTTCCACGTTCAACTGGCTCTAAGATTGCAGATCACCTAAGTAACTTAGTACGTTCCAAAAACGACATTTCGACGGATCAGCTCGGAATGGACAGAGATGAGACTATAGATCAGTTGAAGGCTATAAGTGGGATTATTAACCAACCTATGCTTCAGGCAACGATAGCTTATAAGCATGGGCGATTAGAAAAGACACAAGGAAAATCAGGGCATGAAATGGATGTTGAAGCGACCTGGGTGAAGATTTCTCAAGAGCATGAGTACAAGCAGGTTGAAGCTGTTATCAGAGAAATTCCTGCACAGCCCAGTACAGCTGACTTAGCCAAAATTAACGATATTCTAGGGGATTATACAACGTATTTTAATTCTCAGAATGTGCCACGCACCCAAAACGTGCGAATAGCTGCTGAGGCGATCAATGATCACTTAATACCACCGGGCAAAGTATTTTCTTTCAACGGGGTTGTGGGAGAAAGGACTGAGGCTGCTGGTTACTTGCCTGCAGTTGTCTTTGTTGATAATTCCATGATTAAAGAGAATGGTGGAGGCATCTGCCAAGACTCAAGCACTCTTTTCCAAGCCGTCCGCCAGGCTAATTTGGCCATTGAAGAGAAGCACACGCATTCCTTACCGATATCCTACGTGTTAAAAGGACAAGATGCCACCGTTTTCTATGGTCTTCTTGATTTCCGTTTTAGAAATGATACGCAAGGGTATCTATTAATCAGTGCCCGAACGGGGGAGAACTGGTTAAGAATACGACTATTTGGACTGGCAGATGATCGACACCCGACTCTTAAGAACCCAGAGGGATATCCTACAAGTCCTGTGGATTGGCACCTGGATCCAAAATAGAAGACTCCCTGATAGATGGCAAAGTTAAGGTTAGCCGTCTGCAGGGGGTCAATCTATTTGCTGAAGATTTACAGCCCATTTGCTGATTTAGTTGAGAGGTTATATAGACTGATAAATAAGTTTTGCGGCAACTAACAGAGACATAATGATAAAGATTGGTTTAACTAGTTGAGCACCTCGTCGTATTGCTAGTTTGGTTCCCACATAGGAACCTAAGATCATGGAGAGAGCCATGGGGATACCATAAAAAAAGTCGATCTTTCCATGCCAGGCGAAGAGGAGAAGCGAGGCAATATTGCTTGTAAAATTTAAGACTTTAGAATTTGCAGAAGCCACGACAAAGTCAAAGCCATAGAGAGCGATAAACGAGAAGATGAGGAAGGACCCTGTCCCAGGGCCGAAAAATCCGTCATAAAACCCTAACGCAAAGGCAAAAAGACATCCTATCACAATTTTAGGAAAATCGAGTCCTTTGAACTGATTTTCCATTCCTAAATTTTTATGTAACAGGGTGTAAATTCCTACAATTAAGATTAAGACTAAGACTGCTTTGTTTAAAAAAGCTGAGCTTACACTGAGAACTGCCCAAGCGCCCAGAAAAGCACCTATTAAGGTAAATGGAATTTGCCACTTTACAAGTGAAAAGTTCACTTTTCCAGAGCGTGCAAACGTAATGGAACTGTTTAAAGAAGCCATGGAAGCCGCAAATTTATTGGTACCAAGTGCAAGATGTGGGGGAACACCCACCATCAGTAATGCAGGGAGACTAATAAGTCCACCGCCTCCGGCAATTGCGTCGACTGCCGCAGCCACAAAACCTAAGGTACAGATTAGGAAAAGATCAAACCACATTTTTAAAAATACCTCATTCTATTTTATTTGCCTATTGATTATACTCTCAAGGAACGTTTACGTCATCTCATTGAACAAGAAACTGAGAAATAATTTAATAATCTTCTAAGTTTGTATGATACTATGGTAATAGTAATAAAGATGCTTCAAGGGAAGGAGCAAACCTCTAAGTGCGGCAAGTAAGTGTTCATTCGTTAACAATAGGAGATGTATTAGGAAAAACCATCTTCTCCAGTTCTGGCAGAATCCTGTTAGGAAAAGGGGTTAAACTAACTCCGTTATTTATAGCAAAATTAAAAGATATGGGTCTCTCTATTCTGTACATTGAAGATGATCGTTTTGATGACGTTCAGGTTGAAGACGTTATCAGGGAGGAACATCGTCGCGAAGCTATGGAATTTCTAGAGAAAAGTACGAGGTCTATCCAGCTAGGGAAAAATCTTAACGATTCTGGCTTAAAGAATATTATAAGGAAAATTGTCGAAGAGATTTTGTTTAAAAAGGATATTCTAGTCAATTTGATGGACATGCGTAGTTTAGACAATCAACTGTTGGCCCACTCTGTCAATGTATGCGTTCTTTCGACGGTCTTAGGGAAGGCCCTCTTATTTGATCGTGAAAAACTTGAAACGCTTGCTATAGGTGCTATACTCCATGATTTTGGAATGCTACAACTGGATCCTAAGCTGATAACTAAAACCGGGGATCGTACCCCAGATGAAGTGGAACTTCTGAAAACACATACAACCTTGGGATTTGAATATCTTCGCAAACGAAAAGACCTTAATTTAGCAGTTGCTCACATTGCTTTTCAGCATCATGAACATCTGAATGGTACAGGCTATCCTAGGGGTTTAAAAGAGAGCGAAATCCACCCTCTAGCACAGATTGTGGGGATTGCTGATCTTTATGATAAGTTTACATCCGACCATAGTGACGTGGAGCGGATTATGCCCTATGAAGCGTGTGAAATACTAATGGGTCTGGCAGGTACACTCTATCCTTTAGAGATGATCCGTCTATTTCTAAGGAATATTGCAGCCTACCCGACCGGGATAACTGTGCGACTAAACAACGGCGAAATTGGGGTTGTGGTGGATCAGAACTTAAGCATGCCTGCTCGCCCGATTGTCCGTGTTTTTGATGAGTCAGAATTTGGGACAAATACGATGAAAGAATACAATATGGTGGAAAAACGCACCATTTTTATTCAAGAAGTCTTAGGTTAAACAAGGGGAGGGTTCACGAATGGCGCAAATTCGTTCAGCTGAGTCAATCCCGCAATATATTTTTGATGCTTTGCAAGAGAGGTTTCCTGATGCTCGCTGTGAGTTAGTGTATCATACGCCCTTTGAATTACTAATAGCGACGATTCTATCTGCTCAGTGTACCGATGAGAGAGTAAACCTAGTGACTTCCTCCCTGTTTGCCGAAGCGAATACTCCAGAGGGGATCCTCCGTTTAGGCCAAACTCAACTCGAAGATAAAATTCGTTCTCTGGGACTCTTTCATAACAAAGCAAAAAATATTCTTGCAGCTTGCAAGGTGCTGGTTGAGGACTATGAAGGACGGGTACCTGCTGATCTAGAGCTATTAAGAGAACTTCCAGGGGTAGGACGTAAAACGGCCAATGTTGTTGTCAGCAATGCCTTTGGCATACCTGCAATCGCGGTAGATACTCATGTTTTCCGAGTCGCACATCGTATTGGGATTGCTAGTGGTAAGACTCCAGAAAAAGTCGAGCAAGAACTAGGTCGAATTTTCCCCCAAGATAGATGGTCCTTAGTCCATCATCTTCTGATTTTTCAGGGTAGACGGATTTGTAGTGCCCGGAAACCGCTTTGTGAGGAATGTCCGCTGGCTCAAGTTTGTAAGATCTATCAGACAAAAGAGTAGATAATACCATTTAGAATGAAAGGATGATTCTCGTGAAATACGTTCGCTTTACGAATCCTGAAAAAGAGATTGGTTATGGTTTTGTCGAAGGGGAGAAGGTGCACCTGATTAATGGATCATTTCTTGACCCCCAAAGCCAACCAATCGATGCCTGGCTGCCCTTAGATCAAGTTAGCCTACTTGCTCCAGTAGAGCCAAGCAAAGTGGTCTGTGTTGGTCTTAATTATGCGTTACATGCCAACGAATTAAATCATTCGTTGCCCGAAGATCCGGTTATTTTTATCAAGCCACCTACTAGTGTGATTGGTCCAGATGCTGAGATAATCTACCCCAAGATCAGTCAACGCGTGGACTATGAAGCTGAATTAGCTGTCATAATCGGAGCAATCATCAAAAATGCGACAGAAGACGAGGCCTCAAAGGCAATCTTAGGGTATACCTGTGCTAATGATGTCACCGCTAGGGATCTTCAAATGAAAGATGGTCAGTGGACCCGTGGTAAATCATTTGATACGTTCTGCCCAATTGGTCCTTGGGTCGTGACGGATATCGATCCGAGTAAGCTGGATATACAGTTATTTCTAAATAGTGAAGTAAAACAGTCTTCTAACACCCAACATTTCATCAATTCTATACCAAAACTCGTGAGCTTTATTTCTCAAGTAATGACCCTCTATCCTGGAGATGTCGTGCTGACAGGAACTCCAGAAGGGGTAGGTCCTATGCAACCTGGTGATGAGGTGATTGTTAGAATTCAATCAATCGGGGAATTGCGCAATACCATAGTAAAAGATAATAAGTGTTAGAAAAGGAGATTTCCCAGCCAATGACTGTATACATGGGGGTAGACGTATGATACGAATTGGACATAATCCAAATACTAATATGTTGCCAATGTTCCATTTTTTATCGAGAGAGCATCCTTTGCTGGAGTCGATTACAGCAGAACCAACGGGACACAATGCTATGTTGGCTGATGGACGGATTGATATGGCACCGATTAGTGCCTTTTCTTATGGAGAGCATTGGCAGGATTATATGATTTTGCCAAATCTTTCTGTTTCGACAAGAGGGCGGGTAGGCTCCATCCTTTTATTCTCGAAAGTTGACTTGAAGGCCTTGGATGGGGTGACAGTTGCTTTAACGGATACATCGGCAACCTCGGTGAATCTGACAAAGATCTTGTTGCACCATTATTATGAAGTTGCACCGCGCTATTTAACGGTGCACTCTGATCTTGAGGGGATGTTTGACATTGCGGACGCAGCGCTCCTGATCGGAGATGCGGCAATTCTGGAAGCTCTCAAAAATCCGTCTTGCTATGTCTACGATCTGGGTGAAGAATGGTATAAGCACACCGGATTTTCCATGACCTATGCTGTTTGGGCTTTTCCTAGAAAACTCATATCCGAGCGCGGGGAAGAGATTAGGAGTGTCTATCGTTTGCTCCTTGACGCTAAAGAACAGGCACTAGGCAATATGAATGATATTGTAAAGACGTGTCAAACCATGCTTGGGGGATCAAGTGAATTCTGGAGAGACTATTTTTCTCAGTTTAATTATGGTTTAGATCATACTTATATTTCGGGGCTGAAGAAATATTTAGATTCTTGTTTTGAACAAGGTCTTTTGTCAAGTAGTCCTGTATTAGATTTTTGGCCAGAGGATTAATCTATGGGATATTGGGTTTACCTTGCTCGTTGTAGTAATAATACGATTTACACGGGTGCAACAACTGACCTCAAACGAAGAGTGCGAGAACATAACCGGGGGTATAAGGGACGCAACGGGGCAAAATATACAGCAGCACATCTGCCAGTTTCTTTGGCCCAAGCCTGGGAGGTTGATTCTTGGAGTGATGCACTTAGGCTAGAGTATGCCATAAAAAAATGCGTGCGCTCGGAAAAGGATCGACTTATCAAGCAACCAGAACAAATTCAGCAACTTGCTGAGCGTCGTAAGTTTACCTTCTCGATTTCTGAGACTTCTCCAGAATTGTGGAAGCAGACGGATATACCTGACGAGAATTTAGAGGATTGAATATTTTTGGAGGGAGGTGAAACCAATGCCAATCGTACAAGTTGAGTTATTAGAAGGCCGCACTATTGAACAGAAGAGGTTACTCGCAGAGAAAGTGACCCAAGCCATTGTAGAATCCATCGGGGCACCTGCGGAAAGTGTATCCATTATCATTCGTGACATGTCTAAGGAGAACTACTCAAAAGCAGGAGTCCTTGCTATTGATAAATAGTTAGTGAAGCATTCACTTGATAGCAAAAGCACGAAGTGAGTAACTTCGTGCTTTTGCTTATTTGCTTAGTGAATAAGATAGTTTTAGATTAGACTTGATAGGCACTTCCCCCCATGAATTCTCTCAAAATCGAGTTAAAGGGGACTGTCGAAGTGTCTAATGGGTTAAAGAATGATAGGAGAGTTAAGAGGTGAATTGCTGTTTTATAAGTAGGACTCTCCCGGGGAACAGATTTTAGTAATTCTTCGGCGCTAGGACGAAGTGCATTAAGTTCGTATAAGAGGCTAGAATTGAACATCACATCCGCTTCTTCTTGATAAGGAAAGATATTATGATTTTCACCTCTTCGGACACTGTCCCACTGTGCCAGGGTTCGTTCAGGGTTTATCCCGCGGAATTGATTGTCTCTTACGAGCCGACGAATTAGTCGGACATCGGTCGTCGAAACGCGATTGTAGACATCAAGATTAAGTTGGAAAAGGGCGCTGATGTAGATCTTAAACATTTGGTTGCGATCTAATGAAGGCAGCAGGCGAGGATTAAGGGCATGGATGCCTTCAATAACTAGGATTTCATTGGAACTTAGGCGCATGGGCTTACCAGTGGGACAACGCCCACCGCACACAAAATCAAAGACTGGGGTTTCTACTTCGGAGCCACCAATCAGGGTGTTTAAGTGAGTAGCGAGTAGGGGTAAATCAAGAGCTTCTAAGCATTCGAAATCGTATTGGCCGAAGGCGTCAAGGGGAGTTTGTTCACGTGGAAGGAAGTAATTGTCGAGGGAAAGGGCCACGGGACGGAGCCCATTGACACGAAGTTGTGTCGATAGCCGTTGAGCAAAGGTCGTTTTACCAGATGATGTTGGACCAGATATTAGAATGACACGGACATTGCGCCTCTGATCAAAGATCTTATCCGCAATTGACGATATTTTCTTTTCATGTAAGGCCTCCGCCAAATAGATCAAATCTGGAGAAGAATTTTCTGAGATAATGGTATTTACGTCTTGAACTTTAGAAAGGTGTAAATTTTCTAACCAGCGTTGAGTCTCAGAATACGTCGCCGAAAGTTGTTCAGGAGGTACAAAAGGGGAAATTAATTCTGGATGATTGGCATTGGGAAAGTGCAAAATAAAACCAGGTGGATAATGGATGAGTTGAAAGTATTTCAAGCTGCCAGAACTCTCAAACGGCGGGTATAGGGCGTCGCATACGTCTTGATTATTCAAACTACAATTAAATAAATGATTACTTCCAGACGCATAGGAGATCGGTTGGTCTGCGATAACCCACTCTTTTAGAAGATCCTCAATTTTTTGGACTTCTCTTGAAGATAAAAGGGAGTCTTCGAGCTCACAATAGACACCATCAAGAATCGAGTGTGTAATCTTTAGTTGTTCCTCTGGAAAAAGCTCTTTGACCACCCCAATGAGTCCCAGGATCAGACTTTGGCGATATCTTCGGATTGTGTAATCTGACATTTGTGTCCGCCTTTCAAAATTTTTAAGATGCCTAATTATTCGCTGACTAATTTGTTGCTTCCTCAAAATAACTCTGGAATTAAGCCTAGTTTACGAATCTGAATTGACTGACTTCTCACATAGGAAGGAAATTTGTCCTAGCACGGCGAATAATCAGCGAATGTATTTAATGGATCAAACAAATCTATTATACCAAGAATATACAAGGAGGGAAATATATGTACGAAAGCACACGAGGGAATCTTTCGGGTCAAATAGCATCTCAGGCGATTGCCTTAGGAATGGTACCAAACGGGGGACTCTTTGTTCCTTCAACGTTTCCCGCCTTGAATTGGCAGGACCTTCAGGGGTTAGCTTATCGAGACGTCGCTTTTCGCGTAATGGCCCCTTATTTACCTGAATTCACCGAGTCAGAACTCTCGGAAATAGTGAACGTTTATTCTGATGGCACGTTTGAGGGAGCGAATCCAGCCCCGTTGGTACCCGTAGGGAATTTTGGAGTACTGGAGCTTTGGCACGGGCCTACAGCTGCTTTTAAAGATATGGCGTTACAGGTATTACCCGACTTATTGAAAGTAAGTCTTACTCGATTGGACTCTAAGGCTGAAGTATTAATTCTGGTAGCTACATCCGGTGATACAGGCAAAGCAGCCTTAGAAGGCTTCAAAAACAGAGAAGGCATACATATTGTTGTCTTTTACCCCGCAGGCGGCGTAAGTGCGGTTCAAGAGCGACAGATGAGTACGACAGAAGGGTCGAATACCCATGTAGTTGCTGTGAATGGAAACTTTGACGAGTGCCAAACTGCCGTGAAGCGGATTTTTGCTTCAGATTCAATAAAGGCAGACTTTGAAAAGAAACAGTTGACTTTTTCTTCGGCTAACTCGATTAATTGGGGACGACTTCTTCCCCAAATCGTCTATTACTTTTGGGCTTATTTACAGGCAGTAGAACAGGGGAAAATAACACCTGAAGCTAAAATGAATGTAGTGATTCCTACTGGGAATTTCGGCAATTTATTAGCCGCGTATTATGCTAAACGCATGGGGCTTCCGATCGGGCAAATCATTAGTGCTTCAAACCAAAATAATGTCCTGTCTGATTTCTTTGCTACCGGGGTTTATGATAGTAAGCGAGCATTTTTTCAAACGATCTCGCCTTCGATGGATATTTTAATATCCAGTAACTTTGAACGTTTTTTGTATGAGATGAGTCATAGAAATGCGGAGCAAGTCCGAAGTTGGTATGATTCGAGCAACCAAGGGATGTTTACTGTAGACCCAGATACTTTAAAACATTGCCAAGACACGGTCTACGCCGGATGGACAAGTGAGGAGGAAACCCTAGAGACTATTGCCCATAGTTATCGAACCTATCAGTACGTATTTGACCCTCATACTGCCGTGGGGTTGAAAGTCTATAATGACTATCTTGCGGCGACTAAGGATCAAACTTATACTGTGATTGCTTCTACGGCAAGCCCCTTTAAATTCGCAGTCAACGTTTTAGCGAGTTTGGAAGGAGAAAGCTCTAGGGATGAGTGGGAAGCCTTAGAACGTCTTAGCCAGTTGACTGGGTGGAAAATTCCTTTAGGGCTTCAAGGGTTGGATCAGAAGTCAGCAAAAACGGTGGCTAAGTGTGAGCCGGAAGAGATCGCTGGGTTAATAGAGAGGATGTTTGCGTAGGGAGGAAGTGTCTTAGCCCACTCGCACAACGTTCCATTGCTATTCGCTTGTCGCTCAGGCTAAACCGCAAAACTTCTGGGCTTACTGCATGTGAACAGTTGCGGTTCTTAACGCCTGATCAACTGCGCTCATTGACGCAATTCCACTAATCGTGCTCATTAAGCTAAGAAACTTCCTCTGGCTTGGGGTCGACGGGGGCTAGAACGCCTGGGCGGCTGACGCTGTTTGTGTCTGGACACAAATGTGCTGGGTGTGTTTTTGGGGGAAGGGATCGACGTGATTTAGAATTAGGTATGGTTCCTGGTGTGTGGATTTGATGATTCTGTTGGGCATATAGAAAAAGGAGAGAGGATTTATCCTCTCTCCTTAAAAAATTCGTTCGTCTGGAAGTGCTTTGGGATAGGAGCCTAATAATTTGACAAAGGTCTTTTCCTCTTTGAGCGCCCAGAGAACATCTTGGATGGGGGGAGCGAAGACATAGCCGTCGACATCAACAAAGAAAACGTATTCTCCCAGTTTTCTTTTAGAGGGACGAGATTCGATGCGGCTGAGATTAATGTGTCGCTTACTAAATTCCCCTAAAATGCGATACAGTGCGCCGGGTGTATTTTCTGTAATGACTAGTAAAGAGGTTTTATCCTCTCCCCCAGACATTTCAGCAAGTTTATGACCGACAAGTACGAAGCGTGTGGCATTTAGTGTGATATCCTGAATTCGTTCTTGAAGCAAGTGGAGGTTATAGAGGTGAGCGGCTCGACGTGGTCCGATTGCTGCCCAGTTTTCACGGATTGAAGAAATCTTATGGGCTGCTTCAGCTGTGCTTAAACAAGTGATCTGTTGAGCATTGGGGAGGTGTTTCTCGAGAAAATCTCGGCATTGTCCAATGGCCTGTTCATGAGAATAAACTCTTTCAATCTGGTCAAGCGGCATTCGTTCGTGGGCTAAAAGGCATTGGTCAATCGGATGCACGAATTCATGGGTGATGAAGATATGCTCTGTCTGGCCTAGGGTATCCATGGTCACGCCCACTTGCCCTTCAGTGGAATTCTCTAAAGGGACAAAAGCCCAAGCTATTTCCATATCATTACAAGCCAATAGTAAGCGTGGTATAGTAGAGAATGGTATAAGCTCGGGGGGGTCTTCGGTAAACTCAGATTGAGTGGCAATAAATAAATGGATTGCCTCTTCGGAAAAACTTCCCTTGGGTCCTAAATAGCCCATTTTATTCATACTTCTGTCTCCTTCGTATGCATTCTGTAGTATAAAGAAACAACCATGAACCCTGGCGCTCACAAATTAGAATGAAAATGTTTTCCAGTCATGCGAATTCCATAGTCTTCCATTTGGAATACTCTTATTGGCGGGAGTTAAATATCCGCAAGTTTATTGGTGGAATTTCCCCCGTTAAAGAAACTGGTTTCAGTAACCTTTGAGTACAAATTAGTGTGCCTTGAGCACGTGTAAGAAATTTCTTTTAGTTTCAGGTTACTGAATCTCCCGCCAATTAATTAAAGGAGGTTTCAAATGGACGCTATTTTGGAATCATGTGCTGGCTTGGATGTTCACCAGGAAACAGTTGTAGCTTGTATACTCACTGGTTCTCTTGATCAAAAGCCTAAGAAAGTAGTTAAAACGTTTTCTACTACAACGACCGAACT
>NZ_JUEE01000201.1:0-7198 GCF_000802135.1 Desulfosporosinus sp. BICA1-9 | reverse complement strand
CAATGCATAGTTGACCACTTAGAGTACCACTCCTTGCAGGTCAGGTTACCGTTCCACGGGCACTGCGAGATCTCCCGAGGTCATCCTACTTGCCTCCCTGTGAACTCGACCGTCTTAACTAATTTGGCTATTTCCATTTATCGGGCTTTCTCACATCTTGCAAAGTTACCCACCAAACCAGCCTGCATCGGTTCGCTTTCGCTCCGTTCCACAGTTTGCCTTCAGACCCTCCGGACCCCTCCTCACGGACGACGCCCTGTCTGTTAGCTAGTGCTTCCGAATGGAATCGGCGCACAGAGGAACTTTAATCCTCCAATACAAATAGAACTGCCCGGCGCACAACAAGGTGCAGAATATACATCCTGCACCCCAACACTCAAACTATGCTTCTTTTACACCTTAAGAAGGAAATATTAGACTTCAGTTATGCTACATTCCAAATAAATTTGGCACAAACATGACCACTCTTGGTAGGTAAGTCAGAATCAAAGCAGCTATAACCATGGCTATTAACATGGGCATTAATGTTGGGACTATCTTTTCGACCGGGATATTAACTATCTTACTGGATACAAACAGAGATAGAGCAACCGGTGGTGTTACTTGTCCAAGACTTAAAACCATTGTCATAATCGCTCCGTAGAAGATTGGGTCTACGCCAAGTTTTGTGATAATCGGCAATACTATTGGCGCTAAAATCAGGATTGCTGGCCCTTGATTCATAAACATACCTGTCACTAAGAAAACAATGTTTAGCAGCAACAAAATCAAAAATGGATTACTGGAAATATTAAGAATACCTTTAGTGAGGATGACTGGAATTCCCTCATTTGTCATTAACCAACCAAAAAGAGTGGCTGCGGCTACGACTAACATGATAGTTGCCGTACTTTCCGCGACTGAATATCCAATGGCCGGAAGGTCTTTCAACTTAATTTCCCGATATACCAATCCGCCAATGATAAAAGCGTAAACTGATGCTATTACAGCAGCTTCCGTAGGAGTGAAGAACCCTCCGTAGATACCTCCTAATATAATGACTGGCATTAGTAAGGCTAACAAAGACTCTTTGAAGGCACTCCACAACTCTTTAACAGCTATCCGTCCTTCTCCTTTATAGCCGTTCTTTACCGAAGTATAGTAAGAGTAGCCCATTAGGACAAGACCTAAAATTACTCCAGGCATTACTCCCGCAGCAAAAAGTTTGGCGATTGAAGTATTCGTTGCTACTCCGTATAGAACCAGTGGAATGCTTGGAGGAATAAGTACTCCAAGAATTCCTGCACTTGCTAAAAGGGAAGCAGAAAAACGGGGATCGTAACCTTTCTTATTCATTTCAGGGATTGTAATTCCCCCAACTGCCGCTGTGGTAGCGGGAGCGGAGCCTGTCAAGGCACCAAAGAACATACTCGCAACGACGGAAACCATTGCTAACCCGCCGGGCAATGTTCCAACCAAAGCTGAAGCTAAACGAACGAGTCTTTGTCCCATACCACCCGTTTGCATAAGCGCACCAGCCAATATAAAAAACGGAATTGCTAGCAAAGAGTATGCATCGACTGCAGAGAACATTTTCTGAGGTACTATCATTAGAGGTACTCCGGAAATAGCCAACCCACCCATAGCCCCCAGGATTAATGCCACAGCTACAGGAACGCCAATAGCAAGACCCAATACAAAAATTATTAGTAACGCAGTTAACATACTTGTAAGCCTCCTGTATTTAAGTTGACATCCTTAATTATGCTGTTTGGCCACTCGACTCAGCATAATTTCAAAGATAAAAAATGCCATTATAAACCCACCAATAGGAATTGCCAAATAAGGTAGAGTCATTGGAATTCCCATTGCATCAGATTTTTGTGTCCAATTCTGGATTGACAGTTTAAGACCATACACAGTTATGAATATACTTAAACCCAAGAAGGCTGCATCAGCAATTAGTTGAATAATCTTCTTACCAGTCGGAGGCAGCTTATCTAACATTAATTCCATATTGATATGAGCTTTTTTTTTGACAGCAGCAGCACTGCCAAAAAATGTTAGCCACACGAATAAATAACGGGTTAATTCTTCAGACCAGGGTAGGGGCGTAGATAAAAGATAACGGGTAGCAACCTGTAGAAAGCCCGCGATTGTCATAACCAAGATTATGGCGAAAAGAAGAACTTTTATAGCACTAAATAACCAATCAGAAAACCTGCTTAACACTGTCAAACTTATGCACCTCCAGGTTTTATAAAACGCGACGAGGTTTTTACCCCGTCGCAAGCATATCTGGCCTAGTTAGAAACTAAAAGCTTATTTCTTATTGGGATCAGCATTACGGACAGCATCGACTAAGTCTTTACCGATTTTCGGCTCCCACTCGGTGTAGACAGAAGCAGTAGCTTTAATGAAGGGTTCGAAGTTAGCAACTTCATTGACTTTTACTCCCTTAGTCTCCATCTCTTGTTGATATTTAATGGACTCTTCACGAGCTAGCTTACGCTGAAATTTAGTCGCTTCATCGGCTGCTTCTAATACTGCTTTTTGAACATCAGCTGGAAGTTTGTTGTATTTGTCGAGATTCATAATAAGGGCCATTGGCACATACATGTGCTTAGTCAAAGAGAAATACTTTTGGTTAGCTTCGTAGAACTTGCCAGTCATGAAGTGAGCTTCTGCAGCTTCAGCTCCATCAACACTCCCTTGGGAAAGAGCTGTATAGAGTTCACCCCAGTCAGTTGTCATGGGCATTGCTCCAAGTGCCTTGAAAGTACCTACATACACTTGGTTAGGAAATACTCTTAGTTTTAAACCCTTGAGATCTTCAATAGTGTTAACAGGACGGTATTTATTGAAAACATCACGGAATCCGTTTTCTGCCCAACCTAGAACCTTAAAACCTTGCTTCTCAGCCAATATAGCCATATCTTTTCCAATTTTACCATCAAGCACTGCATCGACATGCTCATAGCTCTTAAATAAGAAGGGCATGTCCATAACGTAATATTGAGGAATAAAGGCTGCCAATTGAGTTGTACCACTTAATTCCATATCCCCAGTACCCGCTTTAACAGCCTCAACCCTTTCGCGTGTACCGCCTAGAGCACCACTAGCGAAAATCTCAACCTTAACTTGGTTATTTGTTTTCTGAGCAGCAAGTTCCGCAAACTTTTCTAATCCTTTCTGGAAGTGGTGACTGTCAGGCATCACGTGTCCAACTTTTAAGACGATTTGCTTTTTTTCGGTTTCAGGAGAACTAGATTGTGCTCCGCACCCTATAAGTCCTAATGACAATAATGAAACGGCTGCTAAGACTACAAATTTACGAAGATTTTTTTTCATTATTCTTCCCCCTACTTAATTTATATTTACAGGATCAATTTAGATGCTTAACCCAACTCTGTGTATAGCAAAGCCTGTCGCTTCCTTCAGAATCTCACTTTTTGTAAGTTTGCCTGAGAGCACCTCTACAAGTTCATCATAAATCAGGTCCCCGGCCGCTTCCAATGAAAGATCTCCTTCTAGAATCCCGGATAGATCGATATCAACAGTGTCCTCCATCAAACCATAAGAGGTGGCATTACCAGTCACTTTGATTGTAGGCATAATGGGATGAGCAATCGTATGCCCGCCACCGGTAGAGAAAACAAGAGCTTGGGCACCCGCCGCAGCAATGGCTGTAATGGATTCACTGCCATGTCCGGGGGTATACATGAGATAGACTCCTGGAGTTTTTCCTGGAGTTTCACCAAGACCAATAACATCTTGAATTAAAGCGAAACCGCTTTTCTTGGCACCTCCCAGCGACTTTTCCTCGATTGTGCTTAATCCGCCCAGTATATTATCTGCAGTAGGCTGAGAACCCCGTATATCTTCCCCTGTGGCTAAAATACGCTCCTCGTAACCGCGAATTTGATGCCAAATTCTGTCCGCTACATCTGCATTAACTGCTTTTGAAGCCAACCACTCCTCAGCCCCCATAAGTTCTGGCAGTTCGGCAAGAATAGACCTTCCCCCTGCTCGGATGATACGATCCGAGCAAAAACCTAAAGCCGGATTTGACGATAATCCCGATGTTGTATCCGAAGTTCCGCAGTTTAATCCGAAGAGAAACTCTGAAATCGAAACTTCTTCTCTTTTGCATGTAGAAATCTGGCGAGTTATTTCCATAGCTTTAAGAGTGCCTTCGGCAACTGCCTTTACTGCTCCACCGCTGTCCCTTATATTAACGGTAGCTACCAGTTTACCTGTTTTAGAAATTTCATGGCCAATATCGTCAACATTACAAAGGTCTTCTCTAAAGTGGTCAACTATAACTACTCCACCAACATTCGGATGTTTCCCCATGGAGCATAAAATCTCAAAGGTCTGCTTACTATCTGATTTTGTTTGGGCTCGACCCAAATGATGAGTTACCGGTACAGCACCTAAAATCGAGTTGGCTATTCTTTCGACAACACTATTGGCATAAATAGTCGCAGAGAGAATTAAAATATAATTTCGAACACCTACAGAGCCGTCCGGTCGAATGTATCCTCTAAAGTTCGCCATTTTGGACAACTCCCTTCTCCTTAACTAAGTCTCCTCGTCCACGGAAACTATCAATATTATGAACGTGAACGTGTTCGCCAATTTCGATATTTACTGTAGCTTTTCCAATCACTGTCCCATATTTTATGACTGCCTCCCCTGTTTTTATGGGACTGATGGCAAGCTTATGACCGTATGGAATATCAGACCTGACAGCGATTTGAAACTCTTTTTCTCCTACTGAAAACACAAGGGTCTCGCCAATTTCAACCCTTTTGCGGAGAATTGTGGCTACATTGTCCCTATCAGGATCAACTACCAAAGCCACTTTGAACGACAATTTACACTCCTCCTTTTGGATTGTTTTATTTATTCAAGAATGGAAGGTCGAATTTTCCAGCGAGTTCATTGAGTTCTTGAAGCAATCCATCATTGACAGGGATTCCATTCTTTTGGCGTTCCTCGGCAATGGACTGACGCCGTTCACCTGGAATCCGGATGGCATCGACTTCCTCAGCCCTCGGGATTTTTTTAATTTCCCCGATCATGTCACTCATTCTTTGAGTATAGTCCGCCACAGGCATGAGTCGAGAGATATCCAGCGCGAAAAAGCTATGTCCAATATTCACCGGATCAAGAGCATCATCATAAATCCATCCCACATTAGTTCCATAAGCAGAGCCGCTAATGATCCCTGACATGATTTCGACTGCCAATGCTAAAGCATAGCCTTTCGCCCCACCGACCGGTAAAACTGCACCTTGCAGCGCTGCTGTGGCATCCGTCGTCGGTTTTCCTTCCTTATCGATAGCCCATCCCTCAGGTATAGAACGACCTTCCTTCGCCGCGAGAATAATATTTCCACGGGCAACCGTTGAAGAAGACATATCGACGATAACCGGCTCTTCTCCATTGGGGAATCCATAGGAAATGGGATTAGTTCCAAAATAAGGACTTATCCCTCCCCATGGGGGAATACCACTGGGTGAATTCGTATAGGCTTGTCCAATCATTTGCTGATTGGCAGCCATTTTGCAATACGTCGAAGCCGCTCCAAAGTGATTGCTGTTTTTAACCGTGACGAAACCGATCCCGAACTCCTTAGCTAAGTCCATCGCCACTTCCATAGAGCGATAAGCAACCAGTTGACCCAGGCCGTTATCTCCATCCACACTGGCGACTGCACCGTTCATTTTCCTTTGAATCAATGGCTTGGGATTAATGCGCCCATTCATCAAGCGAGATAGATAAATAGGCAACCGACTGATTCCATGCGTATCAATCCCATCCAAGCTCGTATCCACAAGAACAGAGGAAACGATCTTTGCTTCATCCTCAGGGACCCTAGTCGCCATCAAGAGGGCTTGACAAAAGTCTTCCAGCGTTTGAGGAGAGTACCGTTGACTCATCTCATCCCTTCCCTTCCTTTCCCATATGTAGGTTTTATTGACTTGCTTTTCTAAGAATATGACTATCCATGAGAAAGGGGTTTAAGATTTAATAATTACTCCATTAAATCTTAAACCCCCAGAACTTAAACAGTGAGTATTTGAGCCACAGCGAATGAAATGGAAAGCATCATTTACGCGCTTGGGTATAAACGAGTCAGAACAAATTCTTTATGGTTCAAGGCTTCGGCATCCGTCAAGCGACCACGTGCAGTTTTGACGATACACTCCATCACTTTATCAGCTGCTTGTTCCATGTTGATTTCACGAGACAGTACCCCACTAATGTTCACATCGATATGCTCAGACATATTGGTGCATGTATTCGGATTAGCGGACATCTTGATCACGGGCTCGATGGGATTGCCAACGATATTACCTTGTCCTGTGATAAAGATGTGCAAGGTTGCGCCAGCAGCCATCATAACCGTGACGCACTCAGCTGCCGCTGAGGAACTATCCATGAAGTAGCGTCCCGGTACGGTCGGCTCTTCACAGGGAGCAAGTACTCCGATGATCGGGGTTTTTCCTGCTTTTGTGATATTGCCCAGTGCTTTTTCCTCGATCGTCGTTAAACCACCGGCAATATTACCTTGAGTCGGCTGAGTTCCCAAAAGATCAGCACCCTTGGACTCGATGAGATCCATATAGTCTTTATGAATCTTAAGAAATTGCTCTGAGAGTTCAGGAGTTGCGAAGTGTTTGGCAAGAATATGCTCAGCGCCCGTTGTTTCCGGAGTTTCACCAAAGATTACGGTGCCACCCATTTCAACTAAGCGATCTCCGACAACTCCCGCTGTTGGGTTACTAGCCAAGCCGGTAGTGGTATCAGACTCACCGCATTTGAAGCTGACGACCAGATCTTTGAGCTCACACTCTACTTTTTCTAAGGAAGTAGCATATTGGACGAACTCCTGAGCTTTACGGGAAGCTCTTTCGATCGTTTTCAGATCGCCATACCCTTCGATACCGAAATACGCTACAGGTTTACCCGTCTCAGCAATTCCATCAGCAATTAGCTTAGCCCAGTTTGGTTCGATTCCGATGATGACGACAGCTGCAACGTTCGGGTTGCGGCCAGCACCAATTAAGGTTTTGAAGTGCAACTCTAGATCAGCACCAAATTGAAGGCGTCCATAAGGATGGGGAATTGCCAATGTTCCGGCTATATTGTGTTCCACGGCTAAACAAGAAGCATTGGATAAATCATCCACTGGAATAATTAGTACATG
>NZ_JUEE01000200.1:0-26906 GCF_000802135.1 Desulfosporosinus sp. BICA1-9 | reverse complement strand
CTTGGCTACACCATGCAGGTGGAGGAAGGCGAGCGTGTGTTGATGAACAAGGAAGATGCATTCAACAAGATTGCCACCTTTGCCGGAGGTCGCGCCGCTGAGGAGTTGGTTTTTGGTACTTTTACATCAGGAGCGTCTAATGACATCGAACAGGCAACTAAGATTGCTCGTTCGATGGTCACCCGGTTGGGTATGAGCAAAAACTTTGATATGATGGCACTAGAGACTGTGAATAACCCATACCTTGGAGGTGATACTTCCCTTACCTGTTCTGCTGAAACAGCGGCAAAAATTGATGATGAAGTACTAACCATTATTAAGAGTGCTCATAAAAAGGCAATCAGTATTCTGAAAGAAAATACAGATAAGTTGCACGAGCTGGCGCGTTACTTGTTGAATAAGGAAACCATTACGGGAGAAGAATTCGTGGAGATTCTTTCACGTTAAATTTATCGACACAGCTGAATCCTATTGAGAAAAAATATCATCGGACACGAAAATATAAATTATATGTATGATGCAAAAAGGAATGCGAATTTTGACTACCACATAGTACAGTACTCACTAAAAAGTTTCGAATTTAAAATAAAAAGAGAACAGGTAGCATTGCAAGCTGCCTGTTCTCTTCTTGCATTGGGCATGCATTAGGATACTTACTTATTTTGCAGAATCTCACGACGGCGGTTAAATTCTTCTGTATCAATTTCTCCGCAAGCATACCGTTTACGTAAAATGTTCAAGGCATCTCCCCGGTCACCTGTCTCAATAGGGGTGTGTTTGCCTATACGCCGAAATAGGTAAACCCCAAGAACGAACAACCCTATCCAAAAGATCATTTGGACTACCATACCGATTAAGCCCATCCACCAATAACCTCCACCATAAGCACCATAGCCACCCCATCCATTCATCATCAGTCTGAATTCCCTCCTTACAATCTTAATTGACCTACATTAAGTGGTATTTTGTCTCCCAACAAGCTAGATAATTCAAAATCCGCTTCAAATTCAAAATCAATACAACACCATAGATTAATTATGCTTGTACTGCTCCATTGAACTGCCGTCCAGTATTCACAAGAAATTCATAGGTTTTTCATAGCAAGTTCATAAAGAAATGATACCCTGGGCTAGGAAACGGTCAGTTCATCAACTCTTCCAGTTCCAAAGGGGTTACCATTTATAATCTTGTTCCCTATTGGAAATATGTATACGTTGGCGCTGAACGAGCATTCTAATCGTTTTAAGCAAGATCGACTGGGTTTTTAAGCTCAGTGAGGTCTAAAGGCTCAGACCCTTAATAATGGTCTGAGCCATTCTTTTATCTAGTCAGACCCCCATGTCGTTAGGCGGCACCACTAATAATTATCGAGGGGTAGGTTGAGAAATTTTCTTGACAGGACTTTTTCCCCGGGTACCCCCTTAAATTTCTGATACATATACGAAAATAATCTAATAAGTGGAGGGGTTGAAGTGCCAGAATTAACGATTCAGCAAACTTTACTACTAGCCAAAGAAGGAAACGAACTTATTAGAGAAGAGTTCATACAAAATCACAAGCCTTTTATCATAAAAATCAGCTCCAACATCTGCAAACGCTATCTCACCTGGGGACATGATGACGAGCTAAGCATCGCTCTAGTCGCTTTTAATGAAGCAATAGACAGTTTTAAACCTAATGACGGAGCGTCTTTCTACGGTTTTGCCAAAACAGTTATTACCAGACGGTTGATAGACTACTTTCGCAAAGAGTCTAAACATCAAGTACTCTCTCTTACCCCATTGGAGGCTGACAAAAATGATCTATATGATTATGATTCAGCATCATCGTTTGAACTATATAAAGAAGAAGAACAAAAAAATGATTTTGCAGAGACAATAAAAAACTATACCATTTTACTAGTCGAGTACGGAATAACATTGGAAGACTTAGTCGAAGTTTCCCCGAAGCATAGTGACAGTAAGGCAACTCTATGGAGAGTTGCCCAAGAGCTTTGTGCACACCCTAATTTATTAAAACACCTAACTAAAACAAAGCTTTTACCGCTCAAAGAGTTAGAACTCCTTACAGGCGTGAAGCGAAAGGTTCTAGAAAGAGGTAGAAAATATTTGATTGCAACAGCTCTAATTCTATCGGATCCAGAACTCGAATCTTTGAAAAGTTTCACTCAGATAGACCAATAACTTAAAGAGAGGGGTTAGCTTAATGAAAAAGACGAGAGGCATTGTCATGAAGACATCAAAAAAAGCCACCATCCTTTACACTGAAAGCGGTGACTATTTGGAAATCAAAACGCCGAAGACCATTCCTGCCCTCGGACAGGTTATTGAAACCGAGCTACCTATGCATAACCCGCTAAGTCATAGACTCCTCAAATTTGGTTCTATCGCTGCAATCCTGCTACTCGCCTTGACTCTAAGTGTCTTCAACATAGTCTCAGGGCCTAATACTGCTGTGGCAGCTGTTGTGATGGATATGGACACAAGTTTGGAACTATTAGTTGACCGTGAAGCTAAAGTTCTTGATGTAATCGGTGTAACTCAAGGGTCCGGAAATACACCATCGAACCTTCAACTTCAAGGGATGGACATCTATGCTGCTGTAGACCTGATTATCGATAAAGCGAATAATCAAGGAGTATTTAATCAAGGTAACAGCCTAATCCTGACGAGCATTATCCCCATGGATAACCAATCGGTGGACGTTATCGATCAAGCGAAACTGCGAGACTCTATCGAACGCCATATGCTTGAGAAAAACATCTCTGCTAACATGATGGTTAGTAAGACAGATGAAAAAACTCAGAAAACAGCTCAAAGCCTTGGTATGAGTGTGAATCATTATCAGATTTACAAGCGGATTCTGGAACAAGGATTAATTGTAAATACTAATGGTTCTAATTCGAAAGATGCCCTTCATATGTTGGCCGAGGCAAATACCACCTTAGTTTCACTTTTCCCGAAAGAGAGCATGGCCATATCTTCTCAAAGCGAGATGCATGAGGAAATGACTAACTCAATGGGAAATCCGATGACTGGTGAGAGTACACCAGCAAAGAATTCCTCCGCGTCAGGATCAAGTCAAAGCTCACCCGACAAAGCTGAAGAGTCAACATCATCCGGATACTCTATGCCTGAAAGCCAACATATGAGCGGTGGCCCGTCAGAATCTATGTCAATACCCATGAAAGGTGACTCAGGCAGTTCAGATGGCTCTGGAGAACATCAAATGAAACGTTAAGGCCCTATTCAGTCTCAATTACTTCAAACTTATATCCCCTGCCCCACACTGTGCTAACAAATGAAGGTGCACCGGGAACTCGTAATTTATCCCTAAGCGATTAATGTTAGTATCTACTATTCTAACATCACCGTAATAATCGATACCCCATACACTTAACAATTGCTCTCTGCTATATATTCGCTTAGGAGACCTAGCTAAAATAGATAAGAGGTCAAATTCCTTGGGCGTTAAATAAATTGGTTCGTCCAAAACAAAGACATCCCGATTAATCAAATCTATTCTCATTCCAGTGAACGTCAAAATATGCTGATCAGGCGCAGATCCGCTTGAAGCTCTACGCGAGGCGGCTTTGATCCTGGCAACCAGTTCCCTGGGGCTGAAGGGTTTACCCATATAATCATCAGCCCCTGTTTCTAAGCCGTGGATTCTGTCAACTTCTTCATTCTTTGCCGTTAACATGATGATAGGAACTGTAGATGACTTCCTAATCTCCTCACAAACTTTAACACCGTCAATTCTTGGCATCATTACATCGAGGATAATGATATCCCAAGGTTCAGAGCGGAACTTTTTCAGTGCTTCTTCGCCATCTACCGCTTCACCGACTATAAAACCTTCTTTTCTTAGATATATACCAATTGCTTGGCGGATTTTTTCCTCATCATCGGCAACTAGGATTCGTAGATGGTTCATGTTGACATTCCTCCATGCATCTTCTTTTCCGTTAGAGAAGATAATCGTAAATAACGTTCCTTCAACTGTTTACTCCAGACACTGATGTGCCCTGTGCCCCCATGGGTTTCAATAATTTTCTTGACAATTGGCTAATCCCAGTCACTTATAATATTCTTTTCGACTTATTATCTACCCTCTGGGACAATTCTAATCAGTATACGTCTGCGAACTAGAGTATTATAAAGTTTTGAATAATACCCCTCCTTCACCTCAACCACCGCCACCACTGAATCCACCGCCTCCTCTGCCCCAGAGTAACATTCCCAAAATCAAATCGAAGAAGAAAACGTTAAACAAGCGCTGGTCGACATAAAACAACAGGATGATCAGGATAAGAAAAATTCACTGCTCGGTTGAGGGACGGAAAGGTTTGCTGCCTTTAGGGGGAATGCTATGGTAAGTATTAATAAAACTAACACCGCAAGAAGGGGTATCCTCTTCATGGGGCTTTACCGAATATTGGCAGAAAATTAATTGTTAAAATTGTCAGTAAAATGTGGTGTCAAGATTGGTTTTGTTTAAATTGTAAAATCACTTTGCCGAGCTTAAGATGAACATATCAAACAAAGGAGGTATGGATATGTCGGCAAATGTAAATTCTCTAGTTACCGGCGGCAGTAAAACAAAAGCTAAGATCCAGAAATTTGGCGGTTTCCTTGCCGGGATGGTCATCCCAAATATTGGCGCCTTCATTGCATGGGGCTTGATCACTGCTTTTGTTATTCCCACGGGATGGACACCCAACGACTATTTGGCTAAATTGGTCGGACCGATGATTTCTTATTTACTTCCCCTCTTGATTGGTTATACGGGTGGAAAACTGGTCTACAATCATCGGGGGGGAGTCGTAGGCGCCATTGCCACTGCGGGTATTATTGTGGGAGCTTCGATTCCTATGTTTCTCGGCGCTATGATCATGGGGCCTTTAGGTGGCTGGGTTATCAAAAAACATGACCAGCTAATCGAAGGTAAAGTTCCCACTGGCTTCGAAATGTTAATCGATACTTTCTCTGCGGGAATATTAGGAGCCTTGCTCTCGATCCTCGCCTATACCGTTATCGAACCAGTGGTCCAAGGTTTTTCGACTGTGTTGGGTAATCTAGCGGTAGCTGTCACCGAGGCAAAATTACTTCCACTCATAGCTATTTTTATTGAACCCGGTAAGATATTATTTTTAAATAACGCCATTAATCACGGTATTCTCGCGCCTTTAGGAATCCAACAGGCTGCAGAAGCCGGTAAGTCGATTTTCTTCCTACTGGAAACAAATCCTGGACCTGGCTTGGGAATTTTGCTTGCTTATTGGTTGTATGGTAAAGGGTTAATAAAACAATCAGCTCCTGGTGCTATCATCATCCAGTTCTTTGGCGGAATTCACGAAATCTATTTTCCCTATGTTCTAATGAAACCGTTCTTATTGCTTGCTGTGATTGGTGGAGGGATTGCTGCCAATTTAACCTTCGTATTAACAAATGCCGGTTTAGTAGCCACTCCTTCGCCTGGTAGTATTTTTGCTGAAATGGCGCTGACCCCTAGAGGCGGCTTCTTGCCTGTTATGCTTGGAATAGCCGTTGGTGCAGTAGTTTCCTTCCTGATCGCCTCTGTCATTTTGAAGCGGGATAAAACAGAAGTGAGTGGTGAGGACCTTGCAGTAGCTCAACAAACTATTGCAAATATGAAAGCAGTGAGCAAGGGCCAAAAGTCCACTCGCATGCCGAAATTGATTATTTTCGCCTGTGAAGCGGGTATGGGTTCATCGGCAATGGGAGAGTCTATTCTTAAGAAAAAAATCAAAGAAGCGGGTTTGAACATTGAAGTGCGACATGCGGCAGTGAACCAGATTCCTGCGGAGGTCGATGTCGTCTTTACCCAGGAAGGGTTGGCGGATCGCGCTGCCCAGGTTGTGCCTAAGGCGGAAATTGTCACCATCAAGAACTTCTTAGATAAATCAGCTTATGAAGATTACGTCAATAGTTTAATCAAATAGGTTGTGAGAATGTGGAACAACTAACTGTTCGGCAAAAGTTCATCATGAATAATCTCATGGAGAAAGGTCCTCTAACAATTAGGGGCCTTTCTCAACAAATTGATGTCAGTGAGAGGACGATATTACGGGAGACATCTGCTCTGAACGATTGGCTTAAGCAACACAAGGTGCGTATCTCGGAACGCGGTGGGACGCTCCATATCGACGGAGCAGAGCGAGAATTGACCAAAGTGAGGGAGACCCTCAAAGAAATTCCTCATCTCTGGATGCTTAACCAAGAGCAACGTCAAGTTCTGATCACTGCTCAACTCCTTCTGGCGGATGAACCGATCAAATCCGCTTACTTTAGCCATCAATTTAATGTCGTTGAGGGAACCATTGGTTTCTATCTGGACAAAATTCAAAGTTGGTTGCAAGAAAAAAACCTGACCTTAGTTCGTAAAAGAGGGTACGGTCTAGAAATCAAGGGTTCGGATTGGCATAAGCGCAACGCTTTTGTCGATCTCATCTATAACTACAAACCCCTTAGTGAATTGTTGACATTTCTTTATGAAGATAGCAAAGATTATCTGTTATTAGCTTTTTTTAAAGTTACTTTTGGGGAAAAGTTAACCTCCTTGACCAAAGAGCTGATAGAAGAAATTTATGAAAACGTGCCTCTGACAAATGATATCAAGTTTTTTAGTGCATATATTCACTTACTGCTAGTTATTAAACGCACCGAGAGTCAGACCCCCATCGAACTGCCGACACAGCTGGTCCAGGATATCCTATCCTCAGAAGAATTTGGCTTTATGACTCAGGTTCAGGAAATTCTCCACGCCTACGGCATTGATCTGCCAGAGAACGAACGAGCCTATCTGGCGATGCACTTACATGGTGAAAGGAACCTGTTTCAGGATGAAAATGACGCTAAGGGACTGGGTTTCGAACTTGAAGGTCTGATCAGGGAAGTGATCTATCTCACCGGGAAAAAACTCAATGAGAAAATCATTTGTGATGAGAATTTGCTGAGGGGTCTGATCCAGCACATTAATCCGGCATTGTACCGCCTGACAATGGGGCTGGAAGTAAGAAATCCGATCATCAATGAGATCCGGCACTACTATAAGCGACTCTATAATGCGGTCTCTTATGCGTGTCGGCATGTTTTTTCAAAATATAACTTAACGATACCCATCAATGAAGTTGGGTATATAACAATGCATATCGGTGCTGCCCTCGAACGTCAGCAAAAAAATGAGAAAAAAATCAGTATGCTCATCATTTGCCCCAATGGTATGAGTACGGCCAAAATGCTGTATCACAAAATTAGGAATGAGTTTGCCAATCTTGAAACCATCGAGATATGTTCCTTACGGGATATGCATGATAAGATCAAAAACGACTATACCATGGTAGTTTCAACTGTCAACATCGAGCATAAAATCGCGCCAGAGCTAGTGGTGATATCTCCTTTTCTGCCGAAAGAAGATATCGAGAAAATCAAGACGATAATTAATAAGATGGTGAAAGAGGGTGTCCTGCAAAAGGATGTATCTTTACCGATGAGCGAACCCGACGAAACTGAAAGAGATTTTGAGGTGGCCAATACCATGCTCAAGAATTTTCAGCTTAAAGATTTGATGGCCGAGACATACCATGATACAATTCGGGAAATTGTCGTGGAAATACACGCATCTCACTTGATTGCAGACAAAGAACGCATTCATCATTTGATTGCAAAACGAGAAGAAAAAGGGAATGTTATTATCCCTGGACGTCATGTAGCTCTCCTCCACTTTCGTGCGGAAGAAATTTCGGCACCGTTTGTAGGTGCCTATCGGCTCAAAAACTTTATCAAAACCAAAGGAATTGGGTACTCTTCTGAAGAAGTCGATACCTTCCTCGTTATGCTTGCTCGCAAAGATGAAAGCAATTACATTCTTGAACTGCTCGGAAAAATCAGTGTTGCGATGGTAGAAAATGATCTCTTTGCCGAGGTTTTGCGTTTCGGAGATTTGAAAGATATACGTAGTGAACTAGTCGAGATACTAAATAAGGAGGAAGAGTAGTGGATCTTGCAATATTTAATGAAAACAATATAGAACTTAACCTGGCTCGTGAATCGAAAAGTGCTGCCATTTTAAGAGCGGGCGAACTTCTCAGAATGAATGGGTATATCCGAAGTGAATACTTGGAAGGGATGGAAAAACGCGAGCAGAGTTTGACGACTTATGTCGGTAATGGTGTAGCCATTCCGCATGGCTTGCCGGAATATATTCCCTATATCCTGAAGTCTGGGCTCGTTATGCTCCAATATCCAGAGGGCGTTGATTTCGGTGAGGGGAATACAGCCTATGTTTTGATTGGAATCGCGGGCAAAGACGATGAACATCTTGAGCTTCTTTCGACCATTGCACTGGTTTGTCAGGATGAAGAGAATGTAACTCGGCTTAAACTAGCCTCAAGCAAGCAAGAAGTTATGCAGATTCTGGCTGGCGGTGATGCATAAGATGATCAAAACTGTCACCTTGAATGCCGCTATCGACAAAACCGTTGAAGTTCAAGATTTTCGCTTGGGGGCTGTTAGCCGAATCTCAAAACTTCAGTTGGATGCCGGAGGGAAAGGAATTAATGTCTCCAAGGTCATCCAGGCGTTGAACGGGAAAAGTATTGCAGTGGGTGTCCTGGCAGGGCGTAATGGAGAATTTATTCAAGCCGAAATCGAGCGCAGGGGGATAGCTCATGATTTTCTCTATGTTGAAGGGGAGACTCGCACTAACTTAAAAGTTGTGGATCCTGTGAACTCATCCTTTACAGATATCAACGAACCTGGAACCATGATTTCTGAGGATGATCTTAAACAACTTGAAGAAAAGATTTTTAAAGATCTTGGTTCCGAGACGAGCTTAGTTCTCTCGGGCAGTGTCCCCAGCTCTGTCCCCTCCTCCTTATACCGACAATGGTTGGAACGAGCTAAAGCACTTGGTGGAAAAACGTTTTTGGACGCGGAAGGCGAGTTGCTCCGCGAAGGACTTAAAGCAAAACCTTTTCTTGTTAAGCCTAATCTTTATGAGCTAGAACACCTTGTTGGGCACAAACTCTCTCGCCTTGAGGATGTGGCGGCGGCTGCCCGTAACTTGCTGAGACAAGGGGTGGAAGTGTTGGTGGTTTCACTGGGCTCCGAGGGTGCACTATTTGCCTATCAGGAGCAGGTCATTCATGCCGAAGGTCTGCCGATAGAGGTTAAAAGTACAGTGGGAGCGGGAGATGCTATGGTGGCTGCCCTGACCCTTGTCCCGGCAGGTGAGGATTATTTGGCTCGAGCTGTTCGCTGGTCAATAGCAACCAGCGCGGCACAAGTTACTACCCCAGGAACTCAACCGCCGGAGCTGAGTAAAGTGCTTTCCTATCTGGACCAAGTGCGCTATCACCTTCTTGCTTAAAACACCACCGCGATAAATGATAAGAGCTTATTATCAGGATAAGAAACAAACCTGGCTAGTATAGCCTGAAGCTTTGCTATTTTAAATGACATCTGGAGGGTAAACTAATGAAAACTAAAGCTGTGCGCTTATATAATGAAAAAGACCTTCGTCTAGAAGAGTTTGAACTGCCGGAGATTACGGATGAAGAAATCTTGGTTGAAGTCATCTCGGACAGTGTCTGCATGTCGACCTATAAAGCAGCGATTTTGGGCAAAAGACACAAAAGAGTACCTCAAGATGTGGATGTTCATCCGATCATTGTTGGACATGAGTTTGCCGGCAATATTGTGAAAGTTGGAGAAAAATTGAAGGGGCAGTTTAAGGAAGGAAATAAGTTTGCCCTGCAACCTGCTTTAAATTACAAGGGCAGCATGTGGTCTCCCGGCTATTCTTACCGCTATTTTGGTGGGGACGCCACCCATAATGTGATTCCCCGCGAGGTTATGGAGATCGGCTGCTTCCTTAACTATCAAGGAGAAACCTATTATGAAGCTTCTTTAGCGGAACCGATGTCTTGTATAATCGGTGCTTTCCACGCCAGCTATCACACGAGTATGGGAAGTTATGAACATCGCATGGGGATCGTAGAAGGCGGCAAAATGGCGCTGTTGGGAGCTGCCGGACCAATGGGTTTAGGGGCCATTGATTATGCTCTGCATGCTGAGCGACGCCCCTCCCTGTTAGTGGTCTCGGATATCGATGAAGAGAAAATTGCCCGGGCTCGCACAATTTTCACGGCAGAAGAAGCCAAGGAATGCGGGGTGGAGTTGGTATTTGTCAATACGCAAGGGGTGGACGATGTTCCAGCTCACTTGCGTGCCTTGACAGGCGATGCTGGTTTTGATGATGTCTTTGTCTTTACACCGGTTAAACCATTGGTTGAACAAGGGGACAAGATTTTGGGGCGTGACGGCTGTCTCAACTTTTTCGCCGGCCCGACAGATCCCCAATTCGGCGCGGAACTGAACTTGTATAACGTTCATTATGGATCGACCCATATCATGGGAACAACTGGTGGAAATACGGCGGATCTGCTTGAATCTCTGAAGATGACGGAAGAGAAGAAAATCAATCCTGCTGTGATGGTTACGCACATTGGCGGCTTGGATGCTGTGGCGGAGACTGTCTTAAACTTACCCAATATTCCCGGGGGGAAAAAACTGATTTACACGCATATTACTATGAAATTAACAGCCATTGAAGATTTTGCGGTGCTGGGCGTCACTGAGCCACACTTTGCACGTCTGGCGGAGATCGTTAGCAAGAATAAGGGGTTATGGTGTGCGGAAGCAGAACGTTATCTTCTCGAGAGATGGGAGGACTAGTCATGCTTACTCGTGAATTGACCATTAACAACAAATCGGGACTTCATGCTCGCCCGGCAACTTTGTGGGTTCAAACAGCAAGCCGTTTTCGCAGTAAAATCAAAATTAAACGCGGGGGCTCCGTCGTCGAGGGCAAAAGTATTTTAGGGATTCTTTCTCTGGGACTGTCGGCGGGTAGCGTTTTTGAGCTCTTGGTTGAGGGCGAGGATGAAACGGAAGCCGTTGCTACTTTAGAACAATTAATGATTGATCTTGAAAACCAAGACAGGTAGGTAGATTCTATGAATGAGAAGATTTGGCGTGGACTTGGAGTTTCGGCGGGACGAGCAGCAGGCCCAATTTGGTACTTGAAAGAATTTCAAGCGGACGCAGCGCGCGAAACTCCCACAGATAGATCTGTGGAAGAGGAACTGGCACGTTTACAACAAGCTATTACTCGTACGGAACGGAATTTAACCAGCCTGGAAGAGCAAGTCAAAGCTGAACAAGGTGAGGAAGTAGCACAAATTTTTGCCGCGCACAAACTCTTACTCAGTGACCCCTCGTTTATTGGTGAAGCCCAACAGCGCTTACAGAAGGGGCAGTTAAGCGCTGAACAGGCTCTCCGAGAAGTGGCGGAGGAAGCGATGCAAATGTTGCGTAGCCTAGAAGACCCGTACTTTCAAGAGCGTGCCGTGGATGTACAGGATGTTTTGGTACAATTACTGCGGAACCTTCAGGATACTCAAGAAAAGGTTTCTGACTTATTTCCGAAAACAGGGAATTATGTTGTTCTGGCCGATGAGTTAACTCCTGCCCAAACCATTGCCTTGCCAAAGGAGCGAGTGCTTGGCTTCATTGTACGCCAAGGAGGAAAAACCTCTCATACGGCAATTTTGGCACGTACCTACGGGATTCCAGCTCTCGTGGGTGTCGCTGAAGGCTGGGAAGATCTAAGGGTTCAAAAATGGATTGAGCTGGACGGAGAGGAAGGTTGGGTTCGCCTTTCAGCCGAAGGTCACATAACCTCTGCTGACAACGGGTTATGGGAAGAGGATATTTCTTCGCAAAGTGGCTCTCTTCAAGGAATGATTTTAGCTGCCAATATAGGTAGCCCGGGTGATTTGCCACTTGTGCAGAAGTTTAAGGCCCAGGGTATCGGGTTATATCGAACTGAGTTCTTATTTATGGGAGAGAATCTTCCTAGTGAAGAAGAACAAGTTGAAGCTTATCGCCAGGTGATTGCATCCTGTGCGCCCCAACTGACCGTAATCAGGACATTAGATATCGGGGGAGATAAAAAAGCCCCCGCCCTGCAACTTCCGCAGGAGAAAAATCCCTTTCTTGGAGTACGGGCGCTTCGACTCACTTTGCGGCGTCCCGAACTTTTCCGTCAACAGCTGCGGGCCATATGGCGAGCAGCAGCTTCCGGCCCCACGGCTATTATGTTTCCTATGATAGCGACACTGGAGGAACTCGCTCAGGCCAAGGAAAACCTATGGGCCGCTCGAGACGAAGTTTTGCAGGACGGTCATCCGGTTGGAGAACTTCAGATCGGGATGATGATTGAAATTCCCTCAGCCGCCTGGCTAGCAGATAAGTTTGCTGCTAAAGTTGACTTCTTCTCGATTGGCACGAATGATTTAACCCAATATATGCTGGCAGTAGATCGGGAAAACACGGAACTAGCGGAACTCTACCAGCCTTATCATCCGGCTGTTTTGGGTATGATTGCCCGCGTCAGTCAAGCTGCGCTCCGGAGCGGGATCTGGACGGGCGTCTGTGGAGAGGCAGGAGGAGAAGCACTTTTAGCCCCCTTTTTTAGCGCAGTCGGCATCAAAGAACTGAGCATGGCACCGGGTTCTTTAGCTAAAGTCCGTACTACGTTGGCGAAACTGGAATTATCGCTTGCAGAAAGAGAAAAATTAGTGGAATCCGTTCTAGCCTGTGCTAGTACTGCTGAAGTTCAAGAAGTGCTCCAGTCATTTTACCCTCTGTCCTAGTGAACGGAGGGAGGAGGGTTAGAGTGTTAACAATTAGCCAGTTAGTGGAGGAATTTGCTTTTAGAGTCATCGCCGGGCAAGTGGGCTTGAATAAGGAAATCACAGATTACAGCCTCAAGCGCCCTAGCGCTGAATTAGTAGGCTACCTGACCTACCTTACCCCGCAGAGAATCCAGATTTATGGCCGTTCTGAGCTTGGTCTTTTCCAACAACTTTCGCCAGATCTTCGTTATGAGAATCTGGCGAAGGTTATGCTCCAAGAAGTCCCCTGTATTATCGTAACCCGGGGGTTGCCGATTCCTCCTGAATTTATCCAACTGGCACAAGAGCGGGGTATCCCTCTGCTGACCAGCGAACGTTCCACCACTCAGCTCTATTATTTGCTCATTCATTTTCTAGCCAATCGGCTGGCACCCTCCACGTTGGTTCACGGTGTTCTGGTCGATGTCTACGGGGTGGGCGTGCTGATCACTGGGGAAAGCGGCATTGGAAAGAGTGAAACAGCCTTAGAACTGATTCGGAGCGGACATTTATTGGTAGCTGACGATGCCGTTGAGGTACAGCGGGTAGACGAGGAAAATTTGCGTGGCAGAGCACCTCAAACCATCCGCCATCTCCTTGAAGTGAGAGGTCTCGGTATCTTGGATGTCACGAAGTTGTTTGGCGCAGGTGCTGTTCGTGAAGAAAAAGAACTCCATCTGCTCGTGGAATTAGAGGAATGGGAAGAAGGTAAGCATTACGACCGCTTGGGCCTTGATCCTCCTCAAACCTCAACTATTCTTGGTATCCCCGTCCCCAAAGTGACGGTTCCAGTACGACCAGGACGTCAGCTCGCTTCCATCATCGAGGTCGCTGTCATGCAAAACCGTTTGCGTAGCAGGCGAGCGTGAGAGAGTTCGCTAGCTAGGCTCGCAATCTCACGCTTACTCACTCTTCTTCCCCTTATTTTGTTATTAAGATATCTACGTTGAGTAGAGACTTCCCCATGGGAAGTCGTAGAGGCTCAATTAATGATAACTGGGCGCTCTATCGGGAAGGTAACTAATGTTAATGCTATTCAATCTTACGATTGGGATTTTTCAGGTGGCATTTGCAACACCTATTTCTTCAAAATTCAAGGTGTTACGGTTCGAAGCAAATACTATGGTTCGAGTTTATCCAGTGACATTGACATTCTCCTTGTTATCTTCTTTTATATCACTGACTACACTGTCCTTAGCCGTTTTGAATTCCCGCAGAGCTTTCCCCACCGAACGACCCACGTCAGGCAACTTACCTGGTCCAAAAATGATCAGAGCCATCACCAAGATAATCACTAATTCCGGAAAACCAAGACTGGGCATGATCTATACCTCCTTATTTTCATCTACCGAACCCCGTAACACCGGGATGGGTGGCAATAAACTCCTTATCAATTCCTTTCTCCGGACTAATCACATGTACGGCACAACCAGTGCACGGATCAAAGGAGTGGATAATCCGCAACAATTCGATCGGTCGCGCCGGATCCGCTACTTGGGTGCCGATCAAAGCCTGTTCTAAGGCCCCGGGGACTCCCTTATCATCCCTGGGGGATGCATTCCAGCAGGTAGGGGTAATTACCTGGTAGGAACTTATTTTTTGGTTACTAATGTTTAGCCAATGACCCAGTCCTCCCCGAGGAGCATCCGTTAACCCAATGCCGGTACCGGAATTAGGTGGGGTAGTAATTTTTTTATAAGCACTAGGTCCAGGAACAAGCTAATTCATCCATCCCGTAAGGGCTTCCGCAATCTTTTGGGTTTCCAGAGCCCGAGCTTTAATGCGGTCCATAACAGACACCTTGCCATTGTAATAACCGTTTATATTCATCCGGGCTAAGGGACCAAGTTCATACACCTGTTCTTCATAACGGGGCGCCTTTAACCAGGTGTAAGCTCCGCTTTTACCGTAAGCAGGAGTTGTTTGGCCCTTCGCCGGGTTTAAGCCACTGGGGCTGGAATAGTACGAATACTGAACATATTCACTAATTTTCTCGGGATCCACACTTTCACTTACACCTTGGGCGAGTCGTCCACTCTTAAACAGCATACCGTCTGCCTGATCAAAAACACCATAACTGAGGAAATTGCCCGGGCCTTGACCTATAGTAAAGTAATCGCTGTATGCGCTCGTTAAGATCTCTACATCCGGCAAATATTTATTGTTTATAAAGTCTTTGACGGTTGCCAGGTAGCTCTTCATTTGAGTTATTAGCCCGGCCTCGAGGGGCATCGTTACGCCACCGGGAGCTATACTCATTACGTGAGGTACCCTACCGGCTAGGATAGCTACCATTTCCTGTGCCTGACGACGGACTTTTAGGCCTTCCAAGTAATTATTGATTAGGCGTTGAGTGTTCGAACTATTGATCCGCATGTCCACATCATACCCGGGTGACCAAGGATTCAGTTGGGGACCAATAATATAATCCATTAAACTCAAATGATAAAAATGCAGGATATGGTCTTGTAAATAGTTTCCTGCCTGAATGACAGTACGCTGCAAAGTGGCTTGTGAACTTGGTGTAAAACCCATGGCTTGTTCATTGGCTTTAACCGAAGCAATGGCATGGGAGACAGGGCAAACCCCGCAAATCCGTTGCGTAATGTGGATCGCATCCCAAGGATGTCGATCCTTCAAGATGTTTTCCATATCCCTAAACAAGTTACCTGTCATATAGGCCGTAGTGACTTTATTGCTGCTGTCCAGCTCTACCTTTACTTTTAAGTGACCTTCTACCCTGGTTACCGGGTCTATAGTAATAGTATTTGGCATAATTCTGATTCCTTTCTTAAGTTAAGTTACTAATCAGCTAGTTTTATACTAATACGACTTTGATTTAGACTTGATTGAATTCACGATGCTGGAACTCTGGTTAGAACTCGTGCCACCGGAGTCCATTCCACCAGAGCCCATTCCTCCAGAACCCATGTCGCCTGAGCCCATGCCACCGTAATAAAAAGGCCCTTCTGGAAAACTCGGGGAAGCGCAACTTATGCACTGCATGTCAGCCTTATCAATGCACCAGTTCACACCGTTATTCCATTTAAGGAGGGGACAGCTGAAAGTAGTTTCAGGTCCTTTACAACCAATCCCTCTATAGCAGCCAAAAGCACCGTATTGATCCACCATTTCTGTATGACGGCGAGGACAATTATTGTGGACTGTAGTTGGGTAATATTGAGTTGGCCTACCATAACTATCTAATTTAGGAAGGCCTTTGGTTAACAAAGTTACTACCGTTCCAACCATGGTTTCCGGATGAGCCGGGCAAGCCGGCAAATTTATGATTGGGTTCCGTGTTCTCCCATTCAAAACTTCTTTTACTGTCTTAATACCTGTGTAAGTAGACGGTTTGACTACTCCGCCAAAAGAAGCACACGTGCCTATAGCCAAAATATATTTCGCTTTTGGTCCTAATTCATTAACCGCATCGAGCATAGTCCAATTTTTTCCTTTTTGTCTGCGATGACACAGTAATTACCATTTGTGCTTGTCGGAATACCACCTTCGATACAGAGAATAAATTCCCCATTATAATTAGTGGATGTGTCAATAATTGAAGTAACCGCCAGATCACCGACTGCGGTGGCCAGATTAGGATGATACTTAACGCTGATTTGGTTCAACAGCACATCATCGATTGTGGTCGGCTGGGTGGCGTTAAGTAGAGAAATAGAACAACCCGTACACATTGAACCTTGTAGCCATATAACCGGTGGGCTGGTGCTTGCAGCCAAAACCTCCTCTACTTTGATTAAATCTAAAGAAGTAAGTCCTAAGGCCACAGCAGATCCGGCAGCCCACTTCATAAAATCTCGTCGACTAATTTGCATACAATAACCTCCATTTTATAAGCAGTTTATTAGATTAATATGTTTTTTATCGAATCTGTAAAGTTTAGGGTCACCTCCTATCCATATTCAAATAATAGACTATTAGTTTGAATATCCTTTGAACAAAAGTTAACGTTTTTGTAATATTTGAGTGATTGTTACGATTAACCATTATGTATGCCGTAAGATGGAAAGAAAGTTATACGAAAAAGCAGGTAAAATCTGCTTTTTTATACAATTTTCAATAAATTATAGGTGGCTGAGTTGCTCTGTTGCGCATAAAAAAATCAGACAGCATTTAATGCTGCCTGTTCTCTTTGGCGGACCGTAAAATCAAGCCGCCCAATCAAATCGATACTTACTTATTTTGCAGTATATCACGACGGCGGTTAAATTCTTCTGTATCAATTTCACCGCGAGCATACCGTTCACGTAAAATGTCCATAGCATTTCCTTCACCCGTCTCAATTGGGGCGTGTTTGCCGATTCGCCGAAATAGATAAACCCCAAGGACGAACAAGCCTACCCAAAAGATCATTTGGATTGCCATACCGATTAAGCCCATCCACCAATAACCCCCACCGTAAGTACCATAGCCGCCCCATCCATGCATCATTGTTTGTATTCCTCCTTAAATTTATAAAGATAATTGAATCATGAATTAGGCCTACACATTATAGCTTATTTTTTACAAAGTTAAATAAGAAAATGCAACCTATCATAATTAATTAGGCATTTTCTAGATGTAAAACCTTCCAGAATAAGTATGAGATCCCCCAGCTAAAGATGAACAGAACAACCAGTACATAACCCATATTGCCAAAGTTCAAATTCATAACCCACTGCCATTGGCCGTGGTTTAACCCTAGTTTAGCGATAAGAATTTGCCCCAATTCAACAATTCCAATTAACAAGGCAGCAACAACGGACAGTCCTGTGACTGTAAGGTTGTAATAGATTTTGCGCAAAGGGGTGGAAAAGGCCCAGTTATAGGATGTGGTCATAAATACTCCATCAGCGGTGTCCATTAAACTCATACCCGCCGCAAACAGCATTGGCAGAGCCAAAACTGCACCCACTGGGATCGATTGAGTAGCCGCGTTAGCTGAGATAGCAAGCAAGGCCACCTCTGATGCCGTGTCAAAGCCCAATCCAAATAGAAAACCAAGCGGGTACACATGCCAGCTCTTAGTGATAAGGCGGTAAAGTGGTCCACAGAAACGGGATATTAGCCCTCTGTTTAAAAGAAGTTGGTCTAAGTTATCTTCATTATAGTTACCTTCACGCATTTGTCTAAACAGCCGATGAAGATCGGCCCAAATATACAGGTTTAAAATTCCGATGAGAATCAAAAAGCCTCCTGAGACAGCAGTACCAATCAGACTACCTACTTCTTTCAGCTCTGGTATGTTTTGTTGTGCCCAATTCATCGATACCACTGTAACTATGGTCATAACCAAGACGACTGACGAATGGCCCAGCGAGAAATAGAAGCCTATTCCTGTAGGGTCTGATTTTTCCTGTACCATTTTACGTACTGTATTATCTATGGCCGCAATATGATCTGCATCAAACGCATGCCTTAACCCAAGGGTATAAGCTAAGAAGCCAAGTCCCAACAATTGTGGATAATTGCCAGCGTTAAAAAACAGTAAACTCAGTCCTAGTATGTGTATTCCTAATACGGCACTGCCGTAGCGGAGCCACTTGGCTTTGCTTATTCTGTCATATTTACGATCAGTCATGATATTAACCCTCTTTCCCGATAGTTTAAATACTTCTGTTATTTCTTAGTGAATAAAAAGGCCATGAAGGAATCACCAGGCTTTGGCCTGTTTTCTCAACCTTCATGGTCTTAGCTTCTTGGTATATAGTTTATCCCGCGACCTGTTATTATGCTGGGAACGGTGTTCAGGAAAGCAATCTTGCACTTCAGGCTACTGCCTCTTTTTCAACTAAGTCTATCAGCCGAGGTAGCATCGTTACCACTTCTGGTGACAGTCCTAGTGATTCCTTAATCTCCTTTGGTTCAATGCCGATGATGATAACCTCGGGATTTTTCTCCATCAATCCAGCGAGTCTAACCAAATCAAGGATTTGTGTATCATGCAGGGAGATCTCTGAACCGGTATAATTACCTAACTGTTCGGGCTTAAGGCGATATACTGTACCTGGGGGATGCCCCCCGGACAGACTGTCCACCACAATAACCCTCTCATTAGTCAGAAACAACTCCAGCATATCCAAGGTGGAGGTACCCCCATCGACTAAATCTACATGAGGTAAGGATCCTTTCACCTGCAGTTCCTGAACCACCCGCACACCTATCCCGTCATCTCTTAAGAGAATATTTCCTATGCCAAGGACTGCCGTCTTTTTCATCTGCCAACCTCCATCTTGATCTATACACTACTTGATTTTATATATTTAAAATCATACCTCTTGTACAAATGACTGTTTTTTTCTTGCGGAAACTCTTTTATAGCTAGAAATCAGCAAAATGCTCAATTCGTATAAACCAAGTACCGGAAGACTGGCTGCAACTAAAGTGAAGACATCCGGTGTCGGAGTAAGTAGAGCGGTAACTATGACAACCGCAAGGAATGCCACTTTCCGTTTTTCTTTCAGTGTTTTGGAACTAATGATTCCCACTAAAGCCAGAACGCCCATGATTAACGGTAATTCAAAGACTGCCCCCATCGCTATAATCAGCATGATTACAAAGGAAAAGTAGAGGCTAGCTGATAAGGTCGCCACCATATACTGTTGACCTGTGTTTAATAAAAACTTTAGTGTCATGGGAATGATGACCATATAACCAAACAAGACACCCGCTGCAAAGAGAATTGTGGCGACAGGGATTACCCAATAAACGATTCTCCTTTGAGCATCGGTGAGTAAAGGAGCTGCAAGACGGATGGACTGCCAAAGGATTAAAGGGAAGCACACGATGAAGGCACTGAAAAACACCACCTTTATTTTGGCCATGAACCCTTCCACAGGGCTGAGAAAAACCAGTTCCCGTTGGCCCAGAGGTTCGGTTAATAACTCCACTAAAACATCAGCCTTAAGATAGAATACCAAAGTGACCACCATCAGCGCCAAAATAGACAAGGCTAAGACTTTGCGCGCTCGCTCCAACCGATCAATGATTTTGACGTAATTAATAATCATGCTTTCTCACCCCGCTTTTGCTACCATAATTCTACTGTTTTCAATTCTCCCCATCTGCTACATCTTGATGTTTGTGATTATGAGACATAAATTTCATCATTACTAAATGCCCTAATGGACAAGCCAATATTAACAACACCGATAATCCATTTTATACACCTGAACTTTGCAGGTTTGACGATGACAGTACTCCTAGCAGAATAATCGGCACCAAACAGCATAATAACATTAGGATACCATGTGATAAATGTCCACCTTTATTTTTCATTTTACGCCCTCTCTTTCATAGCCTCACGTTTCTTGCGAATATCTCTGATAGGATAATCTTTTTTTATACTTCCTATTTCCTTGGTCAGCGTTTATCCATTATGCTCATGATTACCTGTGAATTCTTTTGTCTCATGCATAGTTAACATTTTCTTTCTTCATCTTAATTTTTTCCATAAAGTAAATAACCCAAATGCTCGATTCGTAGAGAAGAAGTACTGGGGCACAAATGGCCACTAGAGTTAAAACGTCTGGGGTAGGTACGATCAGTCCTATGAGGAGAAGGACTCCAATGTAGCCATATATTCTCGTATTTCTAAGCTTTCTGGATTTTACTAAGCCCAGCCGGCTGAGGGCTATCATTACGATGGGAATTTCAAAAAACACACCCATAGCAAGTGATAATAATAATAGGAAAGAAAAATATTTAACACCAAGAAGCATAGGGTTAAGGTAGCCCTCCCCAACCCCCATAAAAAATCGTAGTACCAAAGGGAAAATCACTTGATTACCGAAGCCTGCTCCCAAAGCAAAAAGGATCAAACCCGGCGGAATGGCAAAGAAAATTGTCTTCCGTTCTTGTCGAGTACAGCCTGGCATAATAAACGCTATGGCCTGGTAAATAAGCACCGGCAGGCTAACCATAATCCCCCCTACGACTGCTATTTGAATAGTTGTAAAAAAGCCATCAGCAGGACCGGTAAAGTACAGTTGCTTTCCACTTAATGGAGCCGTAAGCCACATGATAACTTTATTCATATTTAGATAAATCACGGTGGTGCCGGCGAGCAGCGCCACAAATGAAATAATGAGTCGGTATCTAAGCTCCCCCAAATGATCTGTCACTGTCATTTGCTTATCCATATGCCCCTCCTTTTCGAGGAAATTTTTATAATATATTTACCAAATCTCATACCTCAGGATTTTCTCGATACTTGAATTATAAATGACCAATTTGAAGAACCCTTGAATAAAATTTAACGTTTTTGTAACATTATCATTGATAACTTTTAAGTCCGTTTCCTTTTCTACTTACTTGGATTAGTTTCAAAGACAAATAACCTTATATCCTTGTTTTATCAGGATATAAGGTTACTAGGTTATTAGGTTATTAGGTTTCTAACAGATACGCGGCAGTTGATCAACTACAAGGACATCAACAATCCTCTTTCCACCAATGCCTGTCTTAAGGTACACTTTACCGACAGGGCCATCCACCACTTCACCGATTACCGCAGCATCCTGCCCCAGCGGGTGTTTTCGAATGACATTCAGAGCTGCCTCAACCTGCGGTTGCGGCACCACGGTCAGAAACTTACCTTCGTTTGCCAGATATAGAGGGTCTAATCCTAAGATATCACAGGCTGACTTCACACTTCCCTGAACGGGCAGGGAATCCTCATCTAAAGCAATACCCACACCGCTCTGCACGGCAATTTCATTGAGAGTCGTCGCTACTCCACCCCGTGTAGGGTCCCTTAGCACCCTAATACCTGGCACGTCCAACAATAACTCTTGGATTAACCCGTTGAGCGGAGCACAGTCACTGCGGAGAAGATTATTGAAATTAAGTTCCGACCGCCTGGCCATAATGGTCATGCCATGGTCGCCTATCGTACCATTAATGATGATCTTATTCCCTGGTCTAGCGTAACTTCCTGACACATCAGCCCCAGGAAGTATGACCCCTATACCTGCCGTATTGATAAAAAGCTGGTCAGCACAACCTTTAGGCACGACCTTCGTATCACCGGTAACAATTAGCACACCGGCTACTTTAGCCGTATCTGCCATAGACTGAACAATTTGCCTAAGGCTTGCCATCGGAAACCCTTCTTCGATAATAAAGCCTGCACTTAAATACAAGGGTCGGGCACCGCTCACAGCTAGATCATTGACTGTTCCACAAACGGCCAGTTTCCCGATGTCTCCGCCAGGGAAACTCAGGGGAGAGATTACATAACTATCTGTGGTAAACGCAAGTCTCTCCCCGGGTGTCGAAAATCCGGCTGCATCGTTCATCTCATCAAGTAAGTCATTACGAAAATAGTGATGGAAAAGCTCTTTCACAAGTCTCTGGGTGTATTTGCCGCCGTTACCATGACCGAGCAATACTTTTTCTTCCATACGTTCCTCCTTAAATAGCTAGGACACCAGAACAAGAACACTCATCTGTGTACTTATCCAAGCGCCAAGTAACTTCTACACGAGTCTCTGGGAGTCTTCCCTGGCCCACAGGGTCCGCGATCACACGGCGCGACGCCTTTGCGTAAGTCGTAGCCAAACTCGGCTTTAATCCGCTTTCATAAAGCAGGGCGGGAAACAGGGACGTTTCCCGCCGACCATGCGACAAGGTCCCCTCCCGCCATCCTTGGCTCCGGTGACACTAGACCATCCATGGTCGTCGGATGTCGCTTTGGTCGGAACACTCACCCGTGTTCCGCCCTGCCCGCTTGCATAACGGATTGAAGCCCAAGTTTGGCACGACGAGCGCACGGCTGAGCAAGTGTCTCGCGACCTACCTTTACTGATGGTACTTATAATAAGCACCACAGGTGCCCTCTGAGGAAACCATGCACGGCCCTACAGGTTTTTCTGGATTGCATACGGTTTTAAATAAAGAGCAATCGGGAGGGGTTTTTTTTCCTTTGAGAATCTCGCCGCATAGGCAACCTGCTGGACCGGCGTTTTGGCTTTCCTCTAGGCCAAAAACTAAGCGCGCGTCGTAGTTCGAGTATTCCGGCTTGAGTACTAGGCCGGACCCTGGTATCGTTCCTATACCCCGCCAGGTGACGTCTGCTAACGTAAATACCTTTTCAACCAAAGCCTGGGCCCGGATGTTTCCTTCTTCAGTTACCAATCCCCCGTACACATTAACTAACGAAGGTTGTTTATTCGCCGCCAAGGTACTAAGTTTTATTAAAGCTGCTAACATCTCGACGGGTTCGAAACCTGCTACGACAGCCGGAATTCGGTATTCCTCCCGGAGGAAGCTAAATAGGCCAAATCCTGTAACAGTAGAAACATGGCCTGGTAAAAGAAACCCATCCAAGGATATTTCCGGGTCATTCAACAGGGCTCTTAAGGCATTCGGCACTACTTTATGCGCAGTCAGAAATGTTAAATTCGCGAGACCTTGCGCGGCTGCCCGCTCGATCGTAGCCGCTACAGTAGGAACCGTCGTTTCGAAACCAACTGCTAGAAATATTATCTTTTTGGCAGGGTTTAATCTGGCTATCTCAAGCACATCGAGGGGCGAATACACAATTCTGATATCTGCTCCATTCGCTTGGGACTCAAGTAACGATCCTTTACTCCCCGGCACCCGCATCATATCTCCAAAGGTCGTAATGATTACATCATCGTAGCCGGCTATTTCCTGAGCCAAGTCGACATAACCCGGCGGAGTTACACAAACAGGGCAGCCCGGTCCGGAGATGAGTTTTATTTCAGGCGGTAACAGAGACCGGATACCACTGCGAAATAAGGCATGGGTATGGGTTCCACATACTTCCATCAGCGCTACAGGCCTCGTCAATTTAAGCTGACGGAACGTTTCCCCAAGTTGTGCTCCTACTTCCCCAGCCTGTTGTTTGTTAATTATGCTCATTTGTTGCCAACTCCTTAATAAGCTCCCAAGTTAACGAGGCCTCATGTGCATCAATGACTTGAACAGCGAAACCGGCATGTACCAACACGTAGTCCCCTACTCTTACCGGAGAAACCAAATCTAATCCCACTTTAATTTGCGTATCGCCAATTTTCACGGTTCCAATAGCTTCTTTAATTTCAATGATCTCTCCCGGTACTCCTAGACACATTAAAACGACACTCCTTTCCTTATCTGCCCGGCGATGACTGCTTGTCCTAGAGAAATCCCCCCATCATTAGCCGGTACCTTACTGTGCGTATAAACTTGGAATCCGTCCTTTTCTAAACATTTCACAGATTTATCTAAGAGCAGTAAGTTTTGAAAAACCCCACCGCTTAAGACGACATTGTCGATTCCTGTATCCTCCCGGATAAGCTTACAGGTTGCTAAGATTACATCAGCTAGAGTTTGATGAAAACGCGCAGCCATAACCTCTATAGCTTCGTTAGCCAAAATTTCACGGATGAGTTCTTCAAACATGGGCTTAAATTGGATAGTCCAAGGTCTTGTGGCTCTATTGAGTATGAACCTGTACCCTTCACAATGAAGTTCAGGTAACGCCAGTTGCTCCAATTCAATTGCCGCCTGGCCCTCATAGCTGATTTCCTGGCGCACTCCCACTAGGGCAGCTACCGCATCAAAAAGTCTGCCGGCACTAGACGTCAAGAGGTTAGTCCTGCCATTTAAAATTAAATCTTTAACAATACCCAGCTTGTACGAATCAAGATCCTGAAAAGGCGGCAGTGGCATTTGCGTGATGTTTTGGTCAAACATAGTTAACAGATAACTAAGAGCCATGCGCCAGGGTTGTTTTATAGCAGCACTTCCTCCTGGTAATGGTACACACTCAAAGTTCGCCCAACGAACAAAACCATGATAGTTTCCGGTGAAAAACTCCCCTCCCCAAATTGTGCCGTCCGTGCCATAGCCACTGCCATCAAAAGCAACCCCGATGACATCACTCACCACCCCGTTTTCGGCCATACAAGAAGCGATGTGGGCATGGTGATGTTGGATAGGAAACTTGACCAATCCCTTGATTTCCTCAGCGTATTTAGTGCTCAGATAGTCAGGGTGTAAATCATAAGCCACAGCTTGAGGGATAAGGTTAAATATTGTTTGCAGGTGATCAACGGCTTGTTCGAAAGCAAGCATATTACTCAGATTCTCTAAATCTCCGATATGCTGGCTTAGAAATGCTGAATTTCCTTTAGTTAAACATACTGTATTCTTCAACTCAGCCCCTAGAGCCAAGATATTATCGATCTCAAATGGCAGTTTCACAGGCAGAGGGGCGTACCCCCGGGAACGCCTAAGCATCCTTTGGCGCCCTCTGAAAAAACGGACGACCGAATCATCCGTGCGGATACGAATCTCCCTGTTATGGGTTAAAAAGTAATCAGCGATGGAACCGAGATTTTCGAGTGCTTCATTGTCTCTGTATTCAATGACTTCCCCGCTGCTATTCCCGCTAGTCATGACTAAAACTTCCGGACCGTTTTGGAACAATAAATGGTGCAACGGCGCATAGGGTAACATCACTCCCAAGTAACGGTTCTTAGGCGCTACATCAAAGGCTACCGCCGAATCATCCTTTTTTCTCAACAAAACAATGGGGCAACGTTCGCTTATTAGAGCGATTTCTTCCTCGTTGGTTACATCGCAGTACTTCTTAACAACTTCAATATCAGGCATCATTACAGCAAACGGTTTTGCTTCCCGATTTTTTAGGTTTCTCAGCCTTGCACGGAAGTCTGGCTTAAAGCATCACAGACCAGGTGGTAACCCCCCAACCCTTTGACAGCTAAAATATGCCCTTGCTTAAGCAATTCCACTGCTTTCTCTGGCGCATCCTGTGCTGCGACCTGCTTGCCTTGGCGGTCCAACAAGACAACTTGCGGGCCGCACACTGGGCAGGCATTCGGCTGGGCGTGAAAACGGCGATTTTCTGGATCATCATATTCTTTGCGGCAGTCAGGGCACATAAGAAAGTTGGCCATGGTAGTGTACGGACGATCATAAGGTATATCTTGAATGATAGTAAAACGAGGGCCACAGTTCGTACAATTGATCAACGGATAGCGGTAACGCCGGTTCTCCGGATCATTTAGTTCAGCCAAACACTCTGGGCATATAGCCACATCCGGAGAAACAAGCGTAAATTTTAGTTCTCCCGTCGCACTGTCCTTAATCACAAAATCCTTATAATTGACCGGTGGTAACTTCGTTAACGTGATTTCTTCGATAACGGCTAAAGGTGGGGCCTCAGAACTGATTCGTTCAGCAAAGCTTTCCAGCAATCCTTCGTTTCCTTCTGCTTCGATTTCCAAACCCTGAGCAGAGTTATTGACCCACCCTGTTAGCTCTAATGTTCTTGCTAAGTTATACACAAAGGGACGAAAGCCCACTCCTTGGACTACCCCTTTGACCAGCATATGAATTCTAGTTCTATCATGCATCATTGACATTTTCTTTCTTTTTGATCTGTTCTAAGAGATATTGAGCTAATTCCGGAACACCCTGGCCGGTACGACAAGAGAGAGTAAATGCTTCGAGGCCGGGATTAATAGTCTTGATGTCCCCCAGGGCTTGTTCGATGGAAAAGTTAGTCTGCTCAATAAGATCTATTTTATTAATAACTACTACTTTGGCCCTCTGGAACATGGCCGGGTACTTAATAGGTTTATCATCCCCTTCAGTTACACTCAGAGCTACCATTCTAATTTCTTCACCCAGATCATAGCTTGCCGGGCATACTAAGTTGCCAACGTTCTCAATGATCAGCAGTTCAAGTCCCTCCAAAGGAAAGTTATCGAGGAGTTGTTTAATCATGGTACTATCCAAGTGACAACCACCACAGGTGTTAATCTGGATTACCGGTATTCCCTGCTTTTCAATGCGTTCTGCATCCTTAGAGGTATAGAGATCCCCTTCAATGACTGCCATTTTAACGTTATCTTTGAGTTCTTTAATGAGGCTTTCTAAAATGGATGTTTTCCCTGCTCCAGGTGATCCCATAAAGTTAATAACATAAACTTTTTTACTCTTAAATTCCCTCCTTAATTCTGCAGATAGCAGGTCATTAGCTTTCAGGATATTTGATACTACTTGAACTTCTTTGCTTAATTCACTCAATTCTATTCCTCCCTTTCTCCGGTCACTGTATTTACATATAATTCATTACCGGTCAGCATCTCGTACTCCGGTCCTTCTT